>NZ_JADCKK010000027.1:0-32907 GCF_014982935.1 Anaerotignum lactatifermentans
AGTTTTGGTTCAATTATTTTGATATGTGTGTATTTTCTTTTTGCCATAATAAAAGCCCCCTCATGTAGTTCTATTATCCTACATAAGGGGGCTTTTTGTCATTGTCCGTTTTTACTGGTTCAGTTCAAATTTCGTGCTTTTCTTTTTCAGATCTATCAGAATTTTTCCCAGTAGTGTTTTACACTGCCTTCATCCAGTGCATCCATATAGGAATCAGCAATTTCAAAAATTTCTTCTTCATCGCGGATTTTCAGAGAAACCTGACCACCATCCACGATGATGTCTTTATCTTTGCCTTTGTGGTCTTCCACCCACTGCAAAAATTCTTTTTCCCAGCGTTCTGCTGTCTGTTCTGCCCCTTCATAGCACAGCAATTCATCTTTTACGTTTTCGATCACTTCAGTGATTGGTAATTTCATATTGATTACTCCTTTCCCTCGGGATACGTCAGCCCAAAGTGGTCATATCCCCGTTTCGTCACAACTCTGCCCCTTGGTGTCCGCTGGATATAGCCCAGCTGGAGCAAATAAGGTTCATATACATCTTCAATGGTTTCGGATTCCTCGTTGATAGAAGCTGCCAAAGTATCCAGTCCCACAGGTTTCCCGCCGAATTTATCGATCATTGCCATGAGCATTTTCCGGTCGATATAATCCAGCCCCATTTTATCCACTTCCAATAAATCCAGTGCAAACCGCGCCACTTCTCCGGTGATTTTGCCGTCGTATTTCACCTGGGCAAAGTCCCGGACACGTTTCAAAAGGCGGTTGGCAATTCGGGGTGTTCCTCTGGAACGGCGGGCAATTTCTTCTGCCCCATCCTCATCCAGTTCCACTTTCAGCACATCTGCCGAGCGCAGGAGAATCACTTTCAGCTGCGCCACGCCATAAGGCTCCAGCCGATGCACCACACCAAAACGATCCCTGAGTGGCGCTGTCAAAAGACCAATACGGGTAGTTGCTCCAATCAGTGTAAATTTCGGCAGATCCAGCCGCACAGACCGTGCACCGGGACCTTTGCCGATCATGATATCAATGACATAGTCCTCCATGGCAGGATAGAGGACTTCTTCAATCATACGGTTCAGTCGATGGATTTCGTCAATAAAGAGGATGTCCCCTTCTCCAAGGCTGTTAAGCACCGCCGCCATATCTCCCGGACGCTCGATGGCAGGACCGGAAGTGGTCTTGATCTGCACGCCCATTTCATTGGCAATGATATTGGACAATGTGGTCTTACCAAGTCCCGGCGGACCATAAAGCAGCACATGGTCTAAGGCTTCCCCACGCTGTTTTGCCGCTTCGATGAACACCCGCAGGTTTTCTTTTACATTCTCCTGCCCGATATAGTTTTCCAAACGCTCCGGCCGCAGTTTCGGTTCCGCATCCCGATCTTCCTCCCGCATACCGGCAGTCAATATCCGTCTGTCTTCCAATGTTTCCACCTGTTTCTACTCAAAATGTGACCATTTTCTTGAGGGCAGCCTTTAAGATGTCCTCTGTGGTCATGCCTTCCGCTGCCACGCCGTTGACAGCCTTTGCCGCTTCGCTGCGGCTGTATCCCAGTGCAGCCAATGCGTCCATGGCTTCAAATTTCGCGCCGTTGCTGCCAGTGGGCATCAATTCTTCTGCTTCTATTTCCATGGCAATGGCATCTGCCGTCTGGAATTTATCTTTCAGTTCCAAAATCACCCGCTGGGCAGTCTTTCTGCCGACGCCGGGGGCTTTGGACAATGTTTTCACGTCATCAGAAAGAATGGCAAGAATGATCTCCTGGGGTTTCAGCTGGGACAAAAAGCCCAGTGCCCCCTTAGGTCCTACGCCAGTGACGCTAATGAGCCGATGGAACAGTTCCAATTCTTCTGCCGTAGAAAAACCATAAAGAGAAATGCCGTCTTCCTTTACATTCATGTGGGTATGGATTTTCACCGTTTCCCCCACTTCCGGCAGCACCGAAAGAGTTGCCGCGGAAACAAAAATTTCGTAGCCCAGTCCACTGGTTTCCACGACCACCACGCCGTTTCCCCGGTGCACCAAGGTACCTTTGATATATGAAATCATAGTTTGTCCTCCTGTTTACCCTTTCCATTATAAAGGAGGGCGAAAAAAAGGGCAAGCCCCATCAGAAAATACGTTCGCATTTCTTCTGTGCTGCCCAAATGTTTTTTTATGCTTCTTCGTGTGGAGAACGGAGGGACAAAAGCAGGACTGTGCCTAAGATCAACGCAAAGCCCAGCAAGTCAATCCACTGGAATTTGGAACCCAGGAACAGGAAAGAAACCACAATGGCTGTCACCGGTTCCACAGTCCCAAGCAGGCTGCCCATGAAAGCGCCTACAATGCTGACCCCTTTCAGATACAAGGAGAAAGCGATGGCTGTACCAATAACGATAACGCCAAAGAGGGCAAGGAGCGTTTCTCCATCCAGCGGAATCATCAAGTTCCATGGACGAACAATGGCACAGAGCACCAAGCCGCCAAAAAACATCCCAAACCCTACAACGACATAAACGCCGTAGCCACGCAGCAGATCCGCTGCCAGCAAATTATAAGATGCTGCCCCTATCGCGGAAGCCAAACCGAAAAACAGCGCC
Source organism: Anaerotignum lactatifermentans (assembly GCF_014982935.1). Classification (NCBI taxonomy): domain Bacteria; kingdom Bacillati; phylum Bacillota; class Clostridia; order Lachnospirales; family Anaerotignaceae; genus Anaerotignum; species Anaerotignum lactatifermentans. The sequence goes on from NZ_JADCKK010000027.1 coordinate 2,594, forward strand.
TGTTTTGTCAGCATCATATTATGGATATTCCCATGTGTACTTAAGAGGAATACCCCTAAAACAGCCGAAATTACGGCAGTCAGTTCAAATCCTTTAGGCAATTTCAGATTACGGATGCAAACAAAAGCCAGAATGACCGTAGGCGCCAACGCCTGAAGCACCGTTGCCGTACCTGCGTTAGAATACTGCACAGCAGCAAAATATGTATATTGACAAAACAGCATACCGAAAACAGAAAAACCTAATAATTTTTTAGCATCTGCTTTTTTATGAAATACTTCATTGAGTTTTTTCCCCTGATGGATATAGCCGATAATCAGCAGCAAAATCCCCGCCGTCAGCAGACGAATAGACACCAGCCAGTTTGCTGTAGCGCCTTTTTCCTGAAACAAAAACTGACCAAAACAGCCGGAGATCCCCCAGCACATGCCCCCTGCCAGCGTCAGGAAAATGCCCCGTCTTTTTTCACGATTCCCTTCCATAACTTTTCGTTCCTTTCTTTTGGGTTAGTATATCTATTATACGCCGGAGCACGTCACACCTCAAGGATTTTTTTCCAATTCCTGCAACAGAAAAAGGGACAGAGCCGCATCCCTGCTGCAATGTCCCTTTTGTATCTTTGTTTTATGTTGTTTCAGTAAATGCTACAGATTACAGTACTGTGAAGCCTTTTGCTTTGATTGCTTCGATCATCTGTTCGCTGTGTTCTTTGTTTCTTGTTTCAGCAACGATGTCTACGATACATGTGCTTACTGCAATATCCTGTACCATACGGTCGTGGTTTACGCTGAAGATGTTAGCGCCTGTTTCAGCGATAGCTGTCAGCAGCTGTGTCAGCTGACCGGGTTTATCCATAACCATTACGGACAGTTTTGTGATTCTGCCGTTAGCCTGCAGAGCTTTGTCGATGATACGGTCCAGAACGTTTACGTCAACGTTACCACCGGAGATGATGCAAACAGCTTTTTTGCCTTTGATGTCAACTTTGTTGTACATAGCAGCTGCTACGGAAACAGCACCAGCGCCTTCTGCTACCATTTTGTGTTTTTCGATCAGTTTCAGGATAGCGGAAGCGATTTCGTCTTCTGTTACTGTTACAACGCCATCAACATATTTCTGGCACATAGCGAATGTCAGGTCGCCGGGCTGTTTAACAGCGATACCGTCAGCCATTGTGCTTACGGAAGCCAGAGCTTCTGCTTTACCAACATTCAGAGCGTTCTGCATGGAAGGAGCGCCTGCAGCCTGTACACCATATACTTTGCAGTTAGGGTTGATCTGTTTTACAGCGAAAGCAACGCCGCTGATCAGACCGCCGCCACCGATGGGGCACAGAACAACTTCTGCATCTTTCACCTGTTCCATGATTTCCAGACCAACTGTACCCTGACCAGCCATTACGTATTCATCGTTGAAGGGGTGCAGGAATGTGTAGCCTTTTTCCTGCTGCAGCTGTGTAGCTTTTGCAGCAGCATCGTCATATACGCCGGGAACCAGCACTACTTCTGCGCCATAGCTTCTTGTAGCTTCTACTTTAGCCATGGGTGCGGATTCGGGCATGCAAATTACAGCAGGGATACCTTTTTTCTGAGCAGCCAGAGCTACGCCCTGAGCGTGGTTACCTGCGGAGCAAGCAATTACACCTTTCTGAGCTTCTGCGTCTGTCAGGCTAGCTGTTTTGAAGTAAGCGCCTCTCAGTTTGAAAGAACCTGTTACCTGCATGTTTTCACATTTGATATAAACATCAGCATCGGGGTTGATGTAAGTGGACTGGAATACGGGTGTTTTTCTAGCTACGCCGTCCAGTACTTTTTTTGCATCCTGCAGCATTTCCATTGTCAACATAAAATATCACTCCTGTTAATTTAAAAGTTTTTAATTCACGGACAATTGTATTTAATTGTCCCTCTCTCATGTACGAGTTAATTATAGTCCTCCTTTTTTCCAACGTCAATACAAATTTGTGATTTTTTTGCCGATTTTCTCGATTTTTTCAGCTTTTTTTGGCTTTTCCCCAATAGAAAACCATCTATCCACCAAGGGTGTACGCCGTGTATACAATCCGCAAAATTTCCCATGTTTACAGGCTCCTGACATTTTTTCCTGATGGCAAAATACAAGTTTCCACGGGAAACGACCGCATTTTTGTACAAATGTACATACAACCCTTGCCGATAAAATAACAACCTTCTCTTTTATTGCATTTCTGCCAAAACACGGCATCTCAGTCCTGTCATCTGGGCATCATCCAGCCACATGGTATAAACCGTAAAAGTTTCTGCTGTAATATCCGCAAGATTTTTCAGGTTCTCAATGACATAAACACCATGTCTTTCGCAAAAGCGGTCTGCCTGCTGATGTTCTTCATGCTCCCGAATGCCGGGGCAATCCACACCAATAAAATGAATCTTCTTTTCCACCAGTTTTTCAATCAAAGAAAGAGAAAGTTTGGGATGATTGGGGAAATATTCTTTCTCGCCATAAGCATATTCCTCGCTTCTTCCGGTGCGGAATAGAACAAAATCGCCCTCCTGCACCTTTGTCAAATCAATATCATCCTCTGTCACTTCTGCAATTCCAACGACCTGAAACAAAACCCCGCGGGAACGGAAATACTCCAGAGGAATTTTTGTTTTTTCATAGGTATCCAGATGGGTGCCTACATGACCCATGGCAATATGGGGATTTTCCTTTGTTTTTGCCCATGCAATCATGGGATGATCTGCTGTCAGCATGGTTGTTAAATCCAAAATCATGTTGATTCCTTCTTTCTCCCTAAAAAAATAAGAGCACGAAACTGCTATTTCTAAAAGTTTCGCGCTCTTTTCTTCACTTTGTATCAACAGTTATGCGGTTGCGCCTTTATCCTGTTTTTTCTGACGGGAACGGTGCAGGGGCTTTCTGTTTTCGTTATAGATATACTGGGGCTGTGCTTTGCCTTCCACCACATCTTTTGTGATGATACATTTTTCCACAGTTGTTTCTGTGGGGATTTCGTACATCACAGGGTTGATGAATTCTTCCAGAATGGCTCTCAGACCTCTGGCACCGGTTTCCCGTTCCATAGCCTTATGAGCGATGGCTCTCAGAGCATCTTCTTCAAATTCCAGAATGACATCATCCAGTTCAAACAGATACTGATACTGTTTTGTCAGTGCGTTTTTGGGTTCTGTCAGGATATGAACGAAAGCGTCTTCATCCAGATTATCCAGTGTTACCACAACGGGCAGACGACCGATGAATTCAGGAATCAGACCATATTTCAGCAGATCCTGAGGCATGAGGCTCTGAAGCAGTTCATCGTTTGTTTTATCCAGTTTGCTGTGCACATCTGCACCAAAACCGATGACTTTGTGACCCATACGGTTCTGAATAATCTTTTCGATGCCGCCAAAGGCGCCGCCGCAGATAAACAGAATGTTTGTGGTGTCAATCTGGATAAATTCCTGATGAGGGTGCTTTCTGCCGCCCTGAGGAGGCACGCTTGCTGTTGTGCCTTCCAGAATTTTCAGCAGTGCCTGCTGTACGCCTTCGCCGCTGACATCACGGGTAATGGATACGTTTTCGGATTTCTTGGTGATCTTATCGATTTCGTCGATATAAATGATACCGCGTTCCGCTTTTTCAATATCATAATCTGCTGCCTGAATCAGTTTCAGCAGGATATTTTCTACGTCTTCCCCTACATAGCCAGCTTCTGTCAAAGAAGTAGCATCCGCGATAGCGAAAGGCACCTGCAATACTCTTGCCAGTGTCTGTGCCAGCAGAGTTTTACCAGTACCGGTGGGGCCTACCAGCAGAATATTGCTTTTCTGCAGTTCCACATCGTCTGTCTTGGCGTTGCGGAAAATTCTTTTATAGTGGTTGTAAACTGCCACAGACAGTGCCTGTTTTGCTCTGTCCTGACCAATAACATACTGGTCAAGGATTTCCTTGATCTGCTTGGGCTTGGGCAGTTCTTTCACTTCGTCCTCTTTTGCGAGGGTTTCGTATTCTTCATCAATAATATCTGCGCAAAGGTCGATACATTCGTCACAGATATACACATTGGGACCGGCAATCAGTTTTTTCACCTGATCCTGTGTTTTGCCGCAAAAGGAACACCGTAATTTGTTGGTTTCATCGTTTTTACCGGTCATTCCATTCTCACTCCTTTGTCTGAGGCTTTGTGATGACAGCGTCGATGAGGCCATATTCTTTTGCTTCTTCTGCTGTCATAAAGTTATCCCGTTCTGTGTCACGGGCGATTTCATCAAAGGATTTGCCTGTATTTGCTGCCAGAATTTCATTCAGTTTCTTTTTGGTGCGCAGGATATTTTCCGCGTGAATCTGAATGTCTGTTGCCTGACCTCTTGCGCCGCCGCTGGGCTGGTGAATCATCACTTCTGCGTTAGGCAGAGCATAACGTTTGCCTTTTGCGCCGCCTGCCAGCAGGAACGCGCCCATGCTTGCTGCCATACCGATGCAGATAGTGGATACATCGGGACGGATATACTGCATGGTGTCATAGATTGCCATACCTGCGGTAACGGAGCCGCCGGGGCTGTTGATATACAGGTTGATATCCTTATCGGGATCTTCCGCAGCCAGGTAAAGCAGCTGTGCAACAACCAGGCTGGCTGTTACATCGTTGACTTCCTCGCCCAGGAAAATGATTCTGTCTTTTAACAGTCTAGAATAAATGTCATAAGAACGTTCGCCGTGGTTGGTCTGATCCACGACCATAGGTACTAAACTCATTCGCAATCCCTCCTGTTTCGTTCTTTTTGATATGAAACAGGCACAGTATCCTGTGCCTGTTTCCATTCACGCAATTTGATTTGCGAATCTTACTTTTCGGGTTCTGTTACGATTGCTGTATCTTCGATCAGCTTCATAGCAGCTCTTACCAGCATATCCTGTTTCAGAGCTTCTTTGTCTTCGTCTTTCATCATTTCCAGCATTACTTTGCCGTCGATGCCGTAGCTTTCGCCGTATTTTACAACTTCTGCATCCAGATCTTCCTGAGAGATTGTCAGGTTTTCTTCTTTCGCGATCTGTTCCAGCATCAGTCTAGCATCTACGCTCTTCATGCTTGTGTCTTTGAATGTTTCTCTCATAGCTTCTTCGGATGTGCCCATGTACTGATAGTAGATGTCCATGGTCAGACCCTGCTGTACGATGTTCTGTTCGAATTCTCTCATCATGCTGTTGATTTTGTTATCGTACATAACCTGAGGTACTTCCATTGTGCAGTTTGCTACTGCTGCATCCAGCAGTTTGTCGCCCTGCAGCTGTTTTGCTCTTTCTACTTTGTCTTTTGCCAGTTTGCCCGCGATGCTTGCTCTGTATTCATCCATTGTGGAGAATTCGGAAACATCTTCTGCAAATGCGTCATTCAGTTCAGGCAGTTCTTTTGCTGTGATGCCTTTCAGTTCGATGGCGAATACTGCTGCTTTGCCAGCCAGTTCAGGTGCATGGTAAGCTTCGGGGAAAGTTACGTTGATGTCGAATTTTTCGCCTACGCTGTGACCAACGATCTGATCTTCGAAACCTTCGATGAAGGAATGAGAACCCAGTTCCAGGTCATGTTCGTCAGCTTTGCCGCCTTCGAAAGGAACGCCGTCAACGCTGCCTTCGTAGCTGATTTTTGCAACATCGCCCATCTGAGCGGGTCTGTCTGTTACTTCGATCAGTCTAGCGTTCTGTTTCTGAACTTTTTCCAGTTCTTTTGTGATTTCTTCGTCTGTTACTTCTGTAGGAACTTTTTCTACAGTCAGACCTTTGTACTGACCCAGAGTTACTTCGGGTTTTACAGTTACATCAATGATGAATTTGATGCCTTTTGCTTTGTCGATGTATTCAACGTCCAGAGTAGGAGCGGAAACAACGTCCAGATCCAGTTCTTTGATTGCTGCCATGTATTCATCGGGGAAGATGTGGTTGATTGCATCTTCGTAGAAGAAGTTTTCGCCGTACTGCGCTTCGATGAGCTTTCTGGGCACTTTGCCTTTTCTGAAACCGGGCAGAGAAATCTGGTTTTTGTTTTTGTTGTAAGCGAAAGCCAGACCTGTTTCCAGTGTTTCAGGGCTTACTTCGAAAGAAAATTTTACTTCTGTTTTTTCTTTGCTGATCAGTGTTGCGTTGTTCATGGTTAGAAGTTCCTCCTTAAAAAATATCTGTATCTGACAACTTCATTTTTTCTGTTTTGTTTGCTGTCATTTTTCCGGCAGTCCTTGAAAACTGCACAATCAAAGCATATTATAACACAGCAAAATCCGAAAATCTACTGCTATTTATAAAAAATCCCTTTGTTTTCGGGAAAAAAGCATCAAATGATTTCTCTTTCGGCATAAATCAGCTCCGCCTCTGTATTTTTTTCCATAAAATCCAGCACATGCTGCACCATACTGTCCGCGTGGCGGCTTTCGTTGGTGACACAGGCAAAGCCAATGGTCAGCAGTTTATGGTTATCCTGATTGTCCACTTCCGCAATGGAAATATTGAATTTGTGCCGTGTCTTTTCCATAAGGCTTTTAAGCACCATCCGCTTTTCCTTCAGGCTGGTGACCCAGTCTGCCCGAAAAGTCACTTCACAGGTACCAATGATCATTTCCATCATCCTCTCTGACGCTGATTTTTTATACATGGTATACCATGACCCATGTGTCCGCCTGTTCTCTGACGATTTCAAATCCTAATCGTTCATACAATCTATGAGCAGGATTTTCTTTCTGAACGGAAAGAGAAATCCCAGGCAGGTTTCTTTGTTTGATTGATTCCAAAAACTTCTCTAAAAGAACTGTGCCGATGCCCTTTCCTCGAAAGGACGGCAAAAGGGAAACTGCCAGCTCCGGCATATCCTCCACACTGCCGTATCCCTGCAAATATCTGCACCATGCGGCACCAATGACCTGGGTTCCTTGTACCGCACATAGACAGAAATCTCCGTCTTTGCCAAAATCCGCAATATAGGGCTGCAATTCCGGCAGCTCTATGACTTCTCTGGGCGGCGGTATAACGCCCGGCGGCAGAAAAATGGCTTCATAGAGAAAATCCGCCAGCAGGGGATACTCTGACACATCCATGGGGCGAAACTCAATTCCTTCCAGAAAGTTCCCGCAGTTTTTCCTGCAATTTTCCATAGGCTTCCTCCACATCCGTCACAGAAAGCACTGTCTGCTCCATGGGGCACATGCCGTCTTTGTTCCGATTGATGATATAAGGCACTTTTGTTCCATAGGAAACGGCAATACCGCTGTTCTGTAGTGTTTCCAAAGCATGTTCACTGATGATTTTGGCATAGAGGTATTTTGCGCCGCCTTTGCGCAGGAGAAATGCAGCCGCTTTCCCAATGACCTGGTCAGCCACTGCCGCTCCCTGCAAAAATTCCGGGCATTCTGCCAAAATCTCCATCATAGGGGCGATGCCTTTTTTCTGTGATGTTTTTTTCTCACCGCAACTGGATACTGCCGCAAAGGTCACGCCTTCCGCCTCCAGTGCTTTTTTTGCCTGTTCCAGTAAATCCAAGTGTTTCTCTCCTTTTATTTCCAAATGCGTTCATCGAAATCTTTCTGCACCTTCTGCAAATCCATGGGGATATTGATTTTCTGCGGACAATTTACCATGCATTTGCCGCAGGAAACACAGCTGGTGGGTTTTTCACTTTCCGCCTTGCCTTCCCAGCCGAAGCGAACACTTTCGTAACGCTGATACATATGATACGTATTCCACAGCTTAAAGTTCCCGGGAATATCCACCCCATGAGGACAAGGCATGCAGTAACGGCATCCTGTACAGCCATTCTGCACACGTGCCCGCAGTGCCGCCGCCGTATTGGCAATGGCAACTTCTTCTCTGATATTCAGAGGGCGGAAAGGAGAGAATGTGTTGATGTTGTCCTCTACCTGTTCCATGGTGCTCATGCCGCTGAGGATGACTTTCACATTAGGCAGGCTGCCCACATATCGCAGGGCATAAGAAGCAATAGACGCTTTTTCATCCAGTGCGCGGAATTTGGCATTCAAATCTTCAGAGAAATTTGCCAGCGCACCACCGCGTACAGGTTCCATAATCACCAAAGGCACCCCCAGTTTTTCCGCCAGACGATAGCCCTTCATACCAGCCTGTTCTTCCGTATCCATATAGTTCAGCTGAATCTGGCAGAAATCCCATTTTCGATACTGTATGATTTCCTCAAACACTTCGTAATCATCGTGGAAAGAGAAGCCGATATAACGAATTTTCCCTTCTTCCCGCAGCTGTTCCAGCACATCAATGACACCCTGTTCCACCAGTTTTTCCCATCTTTCCCGATTCAATGCATGAAGCAGATAAAAATCCACATAGTCTGTCCGTAGACGGGAAAGCTGTTCCAAACATACCCTTCTGGCGTCCTCCCCATCTTTCAGTATCCAAACAGGCAGTTTTGTAGCCAGATAAAAAGAGTTTCTGTCCCGTTTTTCCAGTACCTTGCCCACAAAAGGCTCACTGGCGCCGTCATGGTAGAAATACGCCGTATCCACATAGGTCACCCCATGGTCAAGGGCATAGTTCAGCATTTTTTCTGCTTCCGCTTCGTTGATGCTGCCGTCTTCCAATGTGGGAAAACGCATGCAGCCAAAGCCCAGCATAGACGGCTCTGCGCCGATATTTTCCATTTTTCTTTTTTCCATCTGAAAAAATCCCTCCTGACATAAAATCTGTCAAAATGCTTTAACAGCATACTATCATATTCCTGCTGGTTTTGCACGCAAAAACGCAGGGAATCCCCTGCGCTCTTCATGGACTAACCAATGGTTTCCATATATTCCAGCCATTGTTTTTGCAAGACTTCTTTTTGCTGGCGGATACTTTCTGCCCTTTGGCGCAAAGATTTACAGATCGTTTCCGTCTGTTCGTAGAGCCGTTCCATTTCTGCCTGACAGTCCACAATATCCACCTGCACCAGTGCGTCTATGACAAAGCCGTCCAACAGAAAATCCGCAGCAAAGAGGTCATTTCCCCATTCTTCGTAGGAGATTCTGCTGACAACAGGTGCCTCCCGGAATTTCTTCCGAAAATATTCCAGAATCATATCCAGTCCCGCCAACGCTTTTCTGGCCTGCTCCATCCGATCCCGTTTCAGTGCACCGGTAACAGGACCTCCACCAAGCAAATCCGCCCATCCCCAGTTTCGGGAAGACCGCAGGATATCCATGATACCCTGAAGTTGTGACCGCAGAGCATACCCCAGCTGCAAAACATCTGATACTTCTATGAATTCCGTTTCCAATTTTCCTAGTTTTTCCTCTAAATCTGAAAATCCTGTTTGCACCCCTGCCGCTTTACTGATATGCGATAAAGAAGCAATAGAAGTGTAAAAAATTTTGCCGTTCCTATCCGGCACTTGCGCATTGTGTCGGATAGGTCGGGCGGTTATTCTGGCAAGTCAATCTTGCCGACAAAGCTGTAATAAATCTCAATGTCCTGCCTGCGGGTGCCGTTCTCGTCATAGCTGCACTCATGCACGACAATTTTCTCAATCATTTCCCGCAAGAGGGTGGGGGTCAATTCCTCAAAGGCAAGGTGCTTTCGGACGATACCCATAAACTTTTCCGCATTGACGGTGGCGGCCTGTGACTTGTCCAGTTCGGCCTGCAAAGCGGCGGCGCGGTCTTTCAGTTCCCGCTGCTCCTGCTCATAGTCTGCCGACAGTTCCATGAAACGCTCGTCGCTGATTTTGCCGTTCACATTGTCCTCATACAGCCGCTTGATAATGCGGCTCACTTCGGAAATGCGCTCCTGTGCCTGTTCAAGCTGCTTCGTAGCTGCGGCGGTCTTTCTCTTGCCGCCGATCTCGTTCTGCTGGATAAGCAGCTTTACAAAGCGGCTCTCATGCTTGGCGGCATACTCGGTCACTTGCCGGAGATTGGAAAGGACACCGGCGGTCAACAGGTCGGTGCGGATAAAGTGCGCCGTACAGTCGCGGGTGCGCTTCTTGTAGCTGCCGCAGATGTAACAGTCCTGCTTGCGGTTCTTGTTCTGATACCGCTGCTGGTACATCACATGGCCGCAGTCGGCGCAGAACAGCATACCGGAGAACAGCCCCACCTCGTCATAGCGGTTCGGGCGTTTGCGCTGCTTGCGTAACTCCTGCACGCGCTCCCATGTTTCCGTGTCGATAATCGGCTCATGGTGGTTCGGGAAAATGGCCTGCTTCTCGATTGGGTTCTCTACACTGTGCTTGGTCTTGTAAGAGGGCTTCTCCGTCTTGAAGTTTACCAGACAGCCGGTGTACTCCCGGTTTTCCAACAGGTGGACAACGGTGTTTGTCGCCCATTTGCACTCATAGCCGGGGTGATAGCGGCGGGTGCTGCCCGTCCTGCGGTATTCCAGCGTCCCCGGCGTGGGGATTTGCTGCTCCGTAAGCATACGGGCGATTTTGGTCGGGCCGTTCCCGGCAAGGCAAAGCTGGTATATCTGCTTGACTACCGGCGCGGTTTCCTCGTCAACGATATAGTTCTCGTCCTCGTCCATGAGGTAGCCATACACCGGTTTGCTGGTAACGGGCTTGCCGCTCATGCCTTTTGCTCGTTTTACTGCCTTGATTTTCTTGCTCGTATCTCTCACCAGCCATTCGTTGAACAGATTTCGCAGAGGGGTAAAATCGTTGTCCATGCCGCCGTTTGCGCTGTCCACATTGTCATTGACAGCGATAAAACGCACTCCCTTTTGAGGGAACAGCATTTCCGTGTAAAATCCCACCTGCAAGTAGTTTCGCCCTAACCGGCTCATGTCCTTGACAATGACCGTACCCACTTTCCCGGCTTCAATGTCTGCAAGCATGGCTTGAAAACCGGGCCTTTGAAAGTTCGCGCCGGAATAGCCGTCGTCGGTGTACCAGCGCAGGTTGGTAAAGCCATTCTGTTTTGCAAAGGCTTCGAGTATCCTTTTTTGGTTCGATATGGAATTACTCTCACCTTGCAATTCGTCCTCATGGGACAATCTCGGATAAAGGGCGGTAATGAGGTTTTGGGTGGCTTGTCTTAACATAAAATCCTCCGTTTCCGACAGCCAGCCCCACTATTCCGTGGTTTCATTGTACCACGGAACAGGGCTGGTTGTATAGCGGCAAAAGTGTCAAATCTGCTTCTTTACAGCTTGTCAAATCGCCGGTTTTTGTGTAGCAGCGGCTTCCGCTTCCAGTACCCGCGCCATTTTGTCGGCGGCGGTGGTGGTAGTATCTTTCTTGAAATAGCCGGACACGACAAGGACGGAATTGCCCATGCGGATTTCCGTCACGCAGTCGGGGCGGCGGGCGGTGCGGGTGTCGTGCTGCTTGTTCTCTGCCATAGGCAATACTCCTTTCAGTCGGCAATCAGTTTCTTCATGCTCTCCATTTTCCGCTGCGCGGTTTCCTGCCGGAAATTCTCGCCGGTAAAGCGCACCGGGACGCACATGGAAAGCAGCCGGTCATAAATCCGGGAATGGGCGGTGTCCTCCGGGTTTCGCAGGTCGTCCAGCGTGAGGTTGGTCGTGACGATCAGCGGCTTGCCGCTGCGGTAACGGCTGTCAATCACATTAAAAACCTGTTCCAGCCCGTATTCCGTCCCGCGCTCCATGCCAAAATCGTCAAGGATAAGCAGCGGATAGCGGCAAAGGCGGGAAATGTACTCGTTCCTGCCCTCGAAGCTGGCGGCAAGGTCGTTAAGGATAAGGGCAAAGTTTGTCATGTGGACGGGGATTTCTTTCTCCATGAGGGCGTTTGCGATACAGCCCGCAAGGTAGCTTTTCCCGGTTCCCACGCCGCCCCAGAACAGGCAGCCGATATTGTCGGCTCGCATATCCTCCCAGTGTTCCACATACCGGCGGGCAATCCCGGTCTGCGGGTTCCTGCCGTTGTCGTTCTCAAAAGTCCAGCCCCGCATGGTGGGGTCGGTAAAGCCCCGGCGTTTCAGTTCCTCCACGGTGTCAAGGTGCCTGCGCCGCTTCTCGACTGCCTCCCGTTCCTCGCGGGCGGCTCTCTGGCAGTCACACTCTGCCGGGTGGCGGTCACGCCCAAAGATAGCGACCTTATCCGGCGCAAAATAGGCTTCTTTCGGCTTGCGGCACTTGCCGCAGTACAGTAAACCGTCCTCGCCGGTGTAGTCCTCCGGCTCCGGGGTGGCAGCCGTCATATTCTCCAAAACAGCGTTGATTTCGTTTTTCATAAACTCTCGCCCTCCTTGCATGAGTAGTCTGGTATGCCCTTTTTCGGGGCGCCCTTTTTGTCGTTCCCCGCCCATATCCGCAGGGCGGCAGCATAATTCTGGTAGCTTTTCCCGCTGGCGGCAAGGTAGCGGCTCATTTCCTCGATGAACCGTTCCAGCCTGTCGGGGTACTCTGCCTGCAACTCGTCGTATTCGGTCTGTGACAGAAAAATATTCTGGTATCGGCCATAGGCTGCGGGCGGCTCCCCACTCGCTCCTATTGTTTGGCTCTCTGTAAGGTTGTTTATAGTAGTTTGGTTAGGGGACGGTTTTCCGACCATCATAAGGTCGGTTTTCTGACCATCAGTAGGTCGGTTTTCCGGCTCTGTGAGGGTCGGTTTTCCGGCCATCAGTTGGTCGGAAAACTGTACCTGTGGCACACGCGGCACTTTCACATACAGCCGGTTCGGTGCGGAGAAGCCGCCCCGTTCCCGTTCCAAAAGCCCCGCCATGTCCAGTTCGTTAAGCGCCCCCTTTATGGTGGTGCTGCCTTTATCCAGTATTTCGGCTATCTCCGCGATGGGATAGATAATATAAATCCTGCCCTTGTCGTCCTGCCATTTGTTTTTCTGTGAAAGGGTGGAGCGGTCTAACAGCAGCGCATACAGCAGCTTGGCGGTCTGGGAAATCTCCATTTTCAGCAGGAAACGGGGATAAGGCAGAAAGAGGGGCAGCGGCGTGTCTGCCATGATATAATCAGCGATAGTATCACCTCCCTGTGTTCGGGTTGATTTTGGCAGTTTGTACGCATTTAGGACGGCGTTTCCGGGGGAAAAGGATAAATGTATCGCACACCCTTTGACACCCACGAAAAAAGCCTTGATTTATGCGGGTTTGAAAGGCTCTAAAGCGTGACATTTATGCCTTTGTTTCCGCTTTCGCTCGGCGGCTTTGATTTTCTTCATGCGTCCGGCGCAGCCGGGGCAGTATTTTCCCCGGTTGGATTTGGGGACAAAGGCCGCGCCGCAGACGGCGCACCGTTTCCGGCTCCCCCGGTACAAGAGGGCTGCGGCCAGCTCCCCGTCAAGGGGCAGGACAGCCACACGGAACCACCGGCACATGAGGGAAAAGGAAATGCTCTGGACGCACACGCAAGGCTCCCCGTCGTCCAATAGCAGGCAGTTCCCCTCATCGTAGTTACAGCACTCATGTACCAGCCGCCGCGCCCGCCGGTGCTGGCGGTAGTCCATGTGGGGCAGGTTATCGCTCATGGCTCTGCTCCTTTCTGCGGTGCGGCTCGTCCCGGCGCAAAATCTGGTCGATGTTCCGCTTGACGGTCTGCAACTCCTTGAACCGCTGTTTCTGTTCGTGATAGGTGTTATACAGGCCGTCTTTCTCGGAGATAAGCTGCTCGATCTCGGCCTGCAACGCTTTCCGGGCGGGCAGCTTGGTAATGCCATGCGCCTTGAAATACCGGGCTGCTGCGTCGGCTATGATAAAATCGCTCTCATGGGCCTGCCGGTATGCGGCGCGGGCTTTCTCGGATTTCTGTGCCCGCAGCCCGTCGCGGGCGGCCTTGGTCTGGGCGTAGGCCAACACCTGCCGCTGCAACTTCTTTTTCCCTTGCAGCTTCGTTTCCAGTGCTTTCAGTTCGCCGCTGGTCTGGCGCATTTTCTGATAGGCGGTGTCAACGGCGGCTTCTAACTGCTCCGGGGAAGTAAAGCCGTATTGCTGGTAGACGGACAGCGTTTTGGCGGCCTGCTTCAGATTGTGTATCTTCGCCCAGCGTTCATAGCCCCGGCCTTTGCCCTCGGCCATTTTCTGCTCAATGTCCACAAGCCGCTGCACTCCGTCCTGTTTCGGGGCGGCTATCTCGGCTCTGGCAACCTGCAAGCGGTCTTTTATGGTGCGTGGGGGATCGGGGGATCTGGCTGGCGCTTCGGCTGCTCTGGCGGCGTTTTGCTCTAAAACGGCAAAGACAGCGGCGCGGTCAAAATCGTCGCCCAGCTTCCGGGCGGTAATTGGCTTTGTCCTGTCCGGCGTGAGGTAGGAAAGCCGCCCCCGGCTCTCCTTGACGGCCACGCCCTCCCGCAGCAGCAGAGAGGAAAACTCGTCAAAGCTGGCGGCGGTGGCAAGGGCTTTCCGTAGGGTCTGCCGCAGCTTCTCCTTGTTCGTTTCAAACTTGGTCTGCCGGGGCGTGATACTATCGGCAATCATGGGGGCGTTCTGCTTGTCCAGCGCGGCCTGTCCCTTTTTCTGCGCCCAATACTCCCGGTCGGTGACGCGGTTCTTGCTGCCGTTCAAGAGGTCGATTTGATAAAGCCCCTCCCGGTGGCACATCTCCATGACTTCGGATTTGAAGTAGCGCAGGGCAGCGTCGGTACATCGGTGCTTGCAGCCGACTTTCGTATCGGCCGGCCTGTCCATGTAGGGCAGGAACGGCACTTCCTCAATCCGCAGGCTGTTTATGACGATATGCACATGAATGTTGCCGCTGTGGTTATGCCCGTCCGGGTGGGTGCAGACAAGGGCCTGGTGGCCGGGAAAATGCTCTTTACAGAATTGTTCCCCCAACGCCTGCGCCCGGTCTACGGTCAGGCCGTTGTCCGGCCCGTCCCGCGGGTCAAAGCTGATGATGTAGTGGTGGCTTTTCACATCTTCCCGCCGCTGGTTTTTCTGATAGCGGAGATTGGCCCGCATACACGCAACGGCAAAATCCTCCCCGTCGCAGTTCAGCGTGGACAGCCGGTAGTCCTCGCGGGGGATAAGCCTGCCGGTTTCATCAAGGACGGGCTTCATGGTAAACTCGTCATGCTCAAAGAGAAGATATTGCTCGGCGGCTCCGTAGTCGGCGTTTTTAGAGTTGATATGCTTGAGTGTTGCCAACCGCGTCACCTACTTTCTTGAGGACTTCATACTTGAGGACGGCAAGGTCGGATATGGCGGCGCGTACCTCGCCGGAAAGGGTGTTGTAGGGTACGCCGTATTCGTTCAGATACCGGGCAATCTGATTGAGGTTGCCGCCGATCCTGCCGTACTCGGCTGTCAGCTTCCCGACAGCGGAAAGCAACTCGTCATTGACCGACGACACATGGACAACCGGGCGTATGGTCGCCCGCCGTATCGCCTGCCGGAGAAATTCGGACTGGCTGATACCATAGGGCGCAAGCCGCGCTGTGAAGTCGGCATACTCATCTTCGGACAGCCGGGTTTTCACAACGCGGCTGCGGTGGGGCGTGTTGTATTTCTTTCGCATGGTGTGACCTCCTTTCTCGCCCGTAAGGGCGCATGAGCAGGGTTTGGGGAAGGCACTCCCCAACAAGTTTCCCGCGAGGGGCAAAACTGCAGAATTGCGGATTTTGGCACCGTGGTAGAAACTTGCTCTCCGTGACTGCAAACTTTCTCTCACTTCCGTCCGCCACTTTTTTGGAAAACTGCAACCACAAAAGTTTGTTTCTCTTTTTCTGCTACTACTAATCCTGTAAAGGGCATTCCTGCCCGCTTTCGCTAAAATGACACCGGACGCAGTGGTTTCTACCCGGTGTTGGAGAAATCCTTTCTCTTTGCCCTCTACTACGGGTAAATGCTCCAAATGCCAAACACCAGGGCAGAAAAATTCCCTCCTCGCTTACTACTACAACCGGCAGGGGGCAAAATGGCCGGGAGCGGAGCCGGACAACAAAAAAAGCAGTAAATCTTTTTCAAGACTTACTGCTTTCGCTGGCCGCGTCGGTGGCGGCTGGTATTCAGTTTTTATGACTTGTCCGGTGGTTCGTCAAGCCGGAACTTGAATTGACAGTCAATTAACCGCTGCTTTACATAGTCCTCCACCTCGGCGTTGACCTGCCCGTTCACTTTTGAGAAATAGCGGATATATCCGGCGTAGTGGAGCAGGACAGCGTTCACGGCTTCTGGGTCGCCCTCACGGGCTTTGAGGATTGTTTCATAGGGGAGAAGTCTACTCATACCGGCTCACCCCCATTTCTTCGCGTAGCCGCTGCAAGGCAAGCTGGATATGCCGCCCCGCTGTGCTGCGTGACCGGCCAATACACGCGCCGATCACGCGCTGCGGCTGGCGCAGAAAGTAATAGCGCAGGATTTCTTCCCGCGTCTGCTCCGGCAAAACAGAGATCGCGTCGGCAAGGGCGGCGTTGCAGAGCAGGACGGTCTGACCGCAGACGGTAAATGGGTATTCCTCGTCCGGCTCCGACGCGGCAAACTGGACAAACTTCTCGTTCATCAGATAGTCAAGGGAAACTTGCCGTTCCCATTGCCGTTTAAGCTTCAAAATCTTGTCCAAGGCGGCACAGCGGATAACAGTCTTGCAAAAGGCGTTGTACCTGCGCTGGATATATTCTTGATAGGCTATCTGGTCGGTCATGGAAATTCCCCTTTCTGAATAATAGTGCGGGGCGGTGGCACTTCTTGCTGTCGCCCCTTGATTGCCTACCAGCAAAGGCGGGCGGGGCTGTCAACGGCTGCGCATATGCGCCGTTCATCTTGACCGTTGACTGGCTCGGCTGGGTTTGCTATTTACCCGACAAACTTGAATTTATTTTAAGCTATCACGTTTTACCTTCTTAAGCCTTACTATCATTACCATAGGAATTTCTTTGTTGGTTTTAAAACATTCTTCATAAAATCCATCAATGACAAATCCAGCTCTAAAACAAAGGTTAAAAATATCTTGTATGGAACGATGATAATAAATCTGCTCTTTCGGTTGCCCTTCAATCGCTATATCATAGTAACTGTGCGGTGTCATATATTTTTCAGTCAACGTGACAAAACAAGGGTGTTGCGTTGCAAAGACAAAAATTCCGCTTTCCTGCAACAGTTCATAAACAGCCATAAGAAGTGGTTCAATATCCGTAATATCCATAATTGCCATATTAGAAACTGCTTTCGTAAAGGCTCGATTTCTTTTTAATTCTAATATACTTTTTCTATCGGTCGCATCCGCCACACAAAATTCAATTTGTTTTGCATATTGTGATTGCCGTCTTTTAGCCAATTCTATCATTTTTTTGCTGTAATCAAAAGCGACAACCGAAGCGCCTCTTTGTGCAAGATACGAAGAATAATTTCCATTGCCACACGCAATATCCAAAATGTAATCCGCAGGATTAGGAGATAGAAGTTCCGTTACTTTGGGACGCACTACCTCTCTGTGAAATTCATTAGATTCGTCACCCATTGCATTATCCCAAAATTGTGCGTTCTCCTCCCAGATTTTTTTACTTTCCTCTGTTCCCATGTTCTCTCCCACTCCCCAAATTTGCTTTTTTGCTTCCATTAAATCTTCCTTACTATATTCCATTGTTACCCTCCATAACTTCTGATTGTTGCCGTCTTGACGATTATGTATCTTTACATTACCTTCTGAAACATATGGCGCACCTTGTCCAGGCGGCTGTTTGGACGGCGGGGCTGGATGACCGGCTGACCGACAGCGGCCTGATATCCTTTCAGCTCTGTAAGGCATACGCTCCGCCCGTTGGTGTAAAAGGCCAGATCAGTACGGTATGCCTGTATACAGCGGGCGGGAATCTCGCCAGTAAAGACAACTTCATCCTTTTTTACCTGGGCCGTTTCGATGGTGGCACAGTATTTCGGTGCATCATGATAAGCCCTGGAAAGGTATTCCTGGGGCGCATAGAGGATGAAGGAGAGATAAGGTTCCAGCAGCTGCGTCCCCGATTCCTTCAATGCCTGTTCCAATACAATCGGGGCCAATGAGCGGAAGTCCGCCGGCGTGCTGACCGGACTGTAATAAAGCCCGTATTCAAAGCAAATCTTACAGTCCGTTACGTTCCAGCCGAACAAGCCCTGCTCCAGCCCGTAACGGATACCATCCCTGACAGCGTTTTGAAAACTCTGGTTCAAGTATCCCAGCGAAACCCGGCTCTCGTATTGTACACCGGAGCCAAGCGAGAGTGGTGTAACAGACAGTCCTATGGATGCCCAAAACGGGTTGGGCGGCACCTCGATATGGATGGTGTGGCTGGCTGCTTTGAGCGGCCGCTCCATATAAATGACGGAGGGTTCCTTTACCACTGTTTCAAGCTTGTATTTTTCCGACAGCAAAGCGGAAACAACCTCCAACTGCACCCGGCCCAAAAAAGAAAGAATGATCTCATGGGTGATGGAATCCACTTCGCAACGCAAAAGCGGGTCAGTATCCGCAAGTTGCGTAAGAGCGTCCAGCAGCCGTTCTCTTTGCGCTGCCGTTTTCGGCGCAATCGTCGTCCGCAGCATGGGGAGGGGGTCCTCGCGCCACCTTTTACGAGGGAGCCGGGTTTGGTCCCCTAATACATCGTTTAACCTCACGCTGTCGCTGGGAAGGATAACAATTTCACCCTGATAAGCGGTGTCTGTCCGAACAATTTCCCCTTTGGATGGAATACGCATCTCTGTGATTTTCAGCTTTTCTCTCCCGGCCAGGGCCACCGTATCCCGCAGGCGCAGCGTTCCGCTGTATAACCGTAGATAGACACGCCGCTGGCCGCAATCGGTGTACTCAACCTTGAAAACGCTGCCGCATAGGGCGGCGCCCCCCTGTTCCCCAATCGGTTGGAACAGCCCTGTCACCGCATCCATCAACGGTTGAATGCCAAGGCCATTTTTGGCGCTGCCATGATAGACTGGGAACAGGGAGGCGTCTTGAACCCGCTGCTGTTCCTCCCGCGCAAGTTTTTCCCGGCTGATTGGTTCTCCTGCGATATACTTTTCCAATAATTCATCGTTATTTTCGATGACCGCATCCCATGCTTCTATGTCGGTATTTTCCTCCAGGACTATTTCCGGGGACAGCGACACCGTCTGCTTGATGATAATATCGGCGGAGAGCTTATCCCGAACAGACTGAACCACGCTCTGCAAATCAACGCCAGCCTGGTCGATCTTGTTGATAAAGATAACGGTGGGAATGTTCATTTTCCGCAGGGCATGGAACAGAATACGGGTCTGGGCCTGCACGCCATCTTTAGCGGAGATCACCAAGATGGCCCCATCTAAAACAGCCAAAGAGCGGTACACCTCCGCCAAAAAATCCATGTGGCCGGGCGTATCCACAATGTTAACTTTACATCTGTGCCACTGGAAGGAAGTGACTGCCGCTTGAATGGTAATCCCACGCTGCCGCTCCAAAAACATGGTGTCCGTCCTCGTTGTCCCTTTTTCGACGCTCCCCGGTTCTGAAATGGCTCCGCTGGCATATAGCAGGCTCTCCGTCAAGGTCGTCTTTCCAGCGTCTACATGGGCAAGAATTCCAATATTGATTATTTTCATGTGATTGTCCTCCCTTTACAGCCCCAAAGGGCATAAAAATCCCCAGCAGTAAAATACTTTTACCACTGGGGATTATAAGTTGCGGACATACACATATACAGCATACACCTGTTTGTGATTGCTGTTTTTGGGGATATGTCAAAATTGATAAGGCAAAAGTATTCTTAAATTGGGTACAAAAAACTAAGCCCCTACAAAAGGAGCTATCATAATCCTTTGTTCCCACTATTTGATTATAGTTTTATTTAAGAATACCTTGCCGCATATTTTTTACTCCTTTTCTGGATTAAATCATTGTATCACATCAGTTTTAGGAAAGCAAGTACCTAAAAGAAATTTTTCTTCCCCTTATATGTAACAATCATACCGGCTTCCTAGCGTTCAGAATGTTTTCTGCTGTCTGCTGTGGTGTTTGGTTGGAATTGTCCAACCAAAAGCCGATCCGTGGTGTTGTCTGCATTTTACTAAATACAAATTCAATGTATACAGAAAGATATAAGGAGTGGGAGGGATTCCGCCGTAGTTGGCATTGTAGGAAAATCCAAAAGTTTAGATTTTCCCACAATGCTTATCTTTTGGTCTTTGGTTCGGAATAGTGTAGTGCTGGCGGTCTATCTCTTGTTTTCGGTTGCTTGCTTCCTTACCGTACATGAGCATTCCATCTGGGCTGCTTTTTCTTTCAAAGCAGTTTCATATTTTTCTTTGCTGCCACGAAGTCTACGCACTTCTGAATCCACAGACTGCAATTCTTTTTCCACCTGCTCCAGAACCCCTTTGGCTTCTTCCAGCCGCAAAGCCGCTTCTTCCGCTTCTTTCTGCTCTTTTTCCAAATTTTTCTGTTTCGTACCTGAGAGAGAGGACAGTATAGAGGTCATGGTCAATCCTTCCAAATCTTTCACATCCTAGACTTCTCGGCGGTGCTCCACGGACAGTTCCAGCATTTTTTCTTCCAGTTGTTTCCGCCGTGCCCGCAATTCCTCTCTCTTTTTGCATAGAGTTTCTTCCATATGGCAGTTTTCACGCAATTCCCACAAATTCTGTTCCATACGAATCCCCCATTTCACAGCTGTTCCATATGTGTCTGCCATTCCTGCCGCAATTGCTCTTTTTTCTTCTGATTTTCCTCTTTTCGCTGCTGGATGCTTTCACAGACCCGCTCTATTTCCTTTTCCAGACGCCGCATATTAGAAAGGCTTTCTGTAATCTCCTGCTGCACCAGATAATCTATGAGAAACCCATCGAACAGATAATCCATCATAGACCATTCTGTGCCAAATTTATCGACACCCACTGTATCTGCTCCGGCAATATCAGACAGTTCTGCACGGAATTTTCTAAGAAGATATTCGATTTCTGTCATGGCACATTTCGCCTGATTCATCCGGTCACGTTTCATCATGGTGGTCATCATGCCGCCGCCCATCATATCCACAACGCCCCAGCTTTCAGCAGAATCCAGCGCATGCAAGGCGTTTTCCACTTGGACATGCACATCTCTGCCTGCGTCCAGTGCTTCCTGTAATTCTTTATCCTCAGCTTCCAGCGCTCCAATTTCTTTTTGCAGCTGCAAAAAGCCGGTATCCTGCCCCATGGCTTCCAGTTCTGCGGCTCGTTCTTCCAGGGCTTTCTGATACTTGATTTCACATCCCTGCAAACGAAAAAGCTCGTCCCTGTTTTTTCGGATTTCTTCTTCCAGTTTTTGAAAGGCACTGTCGGCGGCTTCCTTTTGCAGCAAAGCCTCTTGGGCTTCCTGACGCTCTTTTTCCAGCTGTTCTTCTTTCCTGCCAGAAAGGGCAGAAAAAATCCCTGCCAGACTGATGCCTTCCAGCTTATCCACATCTTTTTGTTCTTCTTGCCAACGCTGTGTGGCAGCGTCCAATTCCTGTTTCAATTTCCGCCGCTGTTCACAGAGTGCCTCCTGTTTCCGTTCCAAAGCTGCTTTGCGATGTACCTGCTGTTGTAATTCCTGCCAATACTGTACCATACGCATCCCCCATTCTTACAACTGTGCCACCTGATTTTCCCACTGCTTCTGCAAAGTCGTCTGTTTTTGCCGAATACTCCGCAGCTCTTCCAGAATCCCTCGTTCTTTTTCCTCCAGCGCACCACTGAAGTTGTGCAGACGAGCAAGAGCCATTTCGATTTCATCCTGCACAGACCAATCGATGAGGATATTATCCAGAAAAATATCCCAGCCGCGCTGTCTTCTGGCTTCCTGCAAATGATCCTGGGCTGCCAAAAGCTGCTTGTCCTCCACAACTCTGGCACGTTTGACAGCTTCCTGTAAGCCTGCCATTGCCTCTTTGGCTTTCTGTACCCGTTCCTGTTTCAAATAAGAACTGAGCAGACTGCCTCTGCCTGCATCCCAACGACCATACCCTGCGGCATCCTCCAAAATACCAAGTACATTCCGTACTTCCCAGCGCACGTCTGCAATTCGGTTTCTTTTTTCCAGCAAAGCCTGTTCCTGTTCTTCCAGACTGTGAATCTGTGCCTGCAAAGCCTTCATGCCGCTGTCTGTGCCTGCTGCCTCCAATTCCTCTGCCCGCTGGATGATATAATCTTCATAACGGGTTTGACTGCCGCTCAATTGGCCGATGCGTTGATCCAGCTGCCGCAGAGTATCCTCCATTTGCGCAATTTCCTGCTGTACCTTCTGATATTTTACCTCCACCTGAGCAGCTTCTGCCTGTTCCTGTGCCAGCGTTTCTTCATATTTGCCTGTGGCTTTCGTAAAGAGGTTCCGCACGCCTCCCTGTTCCATCCGTGCCACATCTTCCAGTTCTTTCTGCCGCAGCACCGCCAGTTCCCTTTCATAGCTGCAAAGGCTTCTATATTCCACTTCCAGACTGTCCCGCTTCCGGCGCAAAGTCTGTTCTTCTTCCATTTCCGCCTGCAATGCTTGCAGCCGTTCATCCATACCAGACACCCCCTTCTGACAAAAACTATTTTTTCCATCATATCATAAAAGCACATAAAAAACTGCGCCATTGCACCAGAAAATTCTTACGAATATTTTAAAACAAAAAAAAGAGCATCCAAAAGATACTCTCTGAAACAGCGCGAGACGAGATTCGAACTCGCGACCCTCGCCTTGGCAAGGCGATGCTCTACCACTGAGCCACTCGCGCATAAGATATCAAATTTTTTTCAGAAAGCAGGATACGTAGAAAGCGCGAGACGAGATTCGAACTCGCGACCCTCGCCTTGGCAAGGCGATGCTCTACCACTGAGCCACTCGCGCATAAAGTATCCATGCTTCCTATGAAATTGCTTCTGTGCCTGATAACACAAAAAGCGCGAGACGAGATTCGAACTCGCGACCCTCGCCTTGGCAAGGCGATGCTCTACCACTGAGCCACTCGCGCATAAAGTGCCCAGAACCGGAATCGAACCAGTGACACGAGGATTTTCAGTCCTCTGCTCTACCAACTGAGCTATCTGGGCATATACAGATTTCTACCATCAAAAGGAAGTGCCCGAGACCGGGATCGAACCGGTACGAGTGTTACCTCGCAGGATTTTAAGTCCTGTGCGTCTGCCAATTCCGCCACTCGGGCTTATCCTGTCGTCGTTTGACGGCTTGTTAATAATACCAAAAGAAAAAGACTTTGTCAACGGTTTTTCCTAAATTTTTTTTGAAGAAGTTTTTCTCACCTCAAATCATAGCCAAAAAAGCTGTAATTTCCGGCAAAAAAGGGGAATCTGCCTTTTTCATTCCCCTCTTACCATGTATACTCTGCCAAAACGTTACCCTGCGCATCTGTCCCGATCATAGATGATACACCATACTGATTTTTCTGATATTCTTCCAGTATATGATTTCCATAAAAATAGCCATCCTCCCGCACCGGCAGCGTTCCCTCATAGTACACTTCGTTGTTTTCCAGTCTGCTCAAGGTATACTGTACTTGTGTCACACCATCTACCTGACAGATACCATAGAGTACGTCCATATCACTCTGATACTCTCCCCAAAGGGGCGGCAAACGCAGTCTGTCATCCTCTGGAAAAACATAATGTCCGCCGCTTCTGCTGCCCCAGAAAATCCCCATGTGGCGTTCCATGACACAATAATTCAGATTCTGTCCCCATTTTCCCAGTATGAAATATGTACCTTCAGCGCCTTCCCCTTCCAATAGGATTTCCTCTGACGGTCCAACATGTTGATACTTTTCCTCAGCGGCAAAATATTGATGGGGTGTCAGCCTAAAATCAAATAATTTCATATACCCACCCATGCAAATTGCCATCAGCAGCAAATACAGCAGAATTTGTTTTCTTCGCTTCATTTACCTTCCTCCTTTTGGGGCAGGGGAATTTTCATGTCAAATTGACGTCCTTCCCTATCATAAATAAAATGGCACTCTTTTGCGTCAGCTGGAAAATCTGGATAAGTTATGCTGCCCGCTTCGTAATAAATTCCGCTAACTGCAATCTGTGTATTACGGGGGCGAAATTGGCTGGTATAATTTTCTCCGTCTGTCAGATAGCAGTCATAAAAGTCAAAGGTTCCAGTCAATGCTGTAGAAAACAGTTCCTGATAGGTAATGTACTTTAATTCCATATCGCCATTTTGATAATACCGGAGTTCTTCCACGCCCACGACCATATCATCTACTTTTACCTGTCGATTCACTTCCACGGTATAGACCAGATTCTCCGGTGTTTCTTCATATAGTTCCGTAAAAAACCGATCCACAGCCCCATATCCCGTACCAATGGCACGGCATCCGCCTACAGAAATCACAGGCAATCCAAAGGCAATAAATATCAGTATAAACAGCCTGCGTACCCACAGCCACACGTACCCCAAAACAGGATTATGGGCTTCATTCAGCTCTTTTCCCAATTCCTCGCTGTCCCCCATATAATCCACCGTCAGCTGTGCCGCCTGTTCCTCGTCAATGTCCTGCGAAAGCAAGTCTTCGTATAAATCCTCCATGTGCTCCCGCAATTCCTGTCCGATGTCATAACGGTCAAAGCGGAATTTGACATGGGAAGTCACCGCTGTAATATAATTTTCAAATAGTTCCTTAGCCATGTCATGTTCCCCCTTCTGTCTTACACCTACTGACTGTCTTTTCCTATCACTTCTCCGGCTGCATTTTTGCAGATGACTTCTTTCACCCAATAATTCATTGTTCTTGGTACATAGGAATCCAAAGCCATACTGAAAAATCCATTTTCCCCCACAGGAATGGTATACCGTCCAACTTCCTGCCATTCATTTTTCTCACTTTTCCATTCTTCCACAACACAGACCACTTCCACAGCTTCTGGTTCCTTCGTCTGACCAACAATGAAATCCTCTAAAATCCATGCTCTTGTTTTTTCTTTCACCGGAAAATAACCAGCCCAATGTTCATTGGTATGCTTCCAAAAAATACCCATACTCGGCTTTGCAGATACAACATAGAATCCTTCCTGTTCTATTCCCACAAAGCATAGACAATCATCACCTCTGGTTCCGATTTCCATAACTTCTTGCGCAGGTCCCAGCCATTCCGCTTTTTCTGCACTGCGAAAGACCCTTTCCGGTGTCAGGTGATAGCCCCCTTGCCACAAAAACAGCAAGGCTGTCAATGCAATCAAAATGACATTTCTTACAATCTGCTTTTTCCGTTTCATTCTGCCATCACCCGCCCCTCTGTCAGGGAAACCTCAATTTCTTTTTCATAGCCTAAGAAAAATACGACCCTGTCCGCTTCCGGCGGCACATCATAACTCCAATTTCTGCCCTTTTCATAAAAAGGAGAATTGCTGGAAAACCGACCGCCATTTCCATGACAGATTTCTTCCCCCACATAAATTTCCGCATCAATGCCGCCTCTTCCCAGACTGCGGCTAAGCCATGGATTCTGGCGGATGTGATAGGTATATTCCAGTGTACCATCGTCATAATATCGGATTTCCTCTATCTGTACCTTGCTGCCATAAAGCTGGACCTCCAATACTGGCGAAATGGTATAAACCACATTCCCATTTTTGTGTTCTATCTGCTGAAGATAAGTATCTCCAAAGCTAACTCCTTGGATGATTCCCCATCCGACCAATGCAACCACACAAAGCCTTGCCATCCACCTTGTCACCAGCCAAATCCAGCCCCAAAGAGGATGATGGACTTCGTTCAGCTCCTTGCCCAATTCCTCGCTGTCCCCCATGTAATCCACCGTCAGCTGTGCCGCCTGCTCCTCGTCAATGTCCTGTGAAAGCAGGTCTTCGTATAAATCCTCCATATGTGCCTGTAATTCCTTGGCAATGGCACGGCGGTCAAAGGGAAATTTCACATGGGAAGTCACCTCTCGGATATATGTATCAAATTTTTCTCTCTCCATGACTTCCCTCCTTTAAGGTCTTGCCTTTCGTTCTTTCACATCTTCATATGCCCAGCCGCCAACAGAAGAAATCTGCGGCTGATGTCCTTCCACATCATATTCCTTTCCGTCTTTGCCCAAACCCTTTCGGTATACCACTTCCCCTGCAGATGTTCTGCCTTCCACATAGCCCACATAAAACATGTCGGCTTTTTCCTGTGGAAAGTCCATTTTCTCATGGAAAAAACCATTTTCCCCAACAGGCAGTGTGATTTCTTCCACAGGCTTCAAATCCTCCACTTCATCCTCCATGGAATAAAACAGGCAGGTCACTTCCGTAACTTCCGGCAGCAGAGAAAGCCCCACCAGAACACTTTCCTTTGTGAGCCTTGCATCCACATCCCCGTACATGGAGTGGTATCCTTCCACATCCACATCGGTGGACATTCGCCAGAACAACCCCAAATATGGTTCCACCGGAATCACCGAAAGACCATTGTTCCATTTTCCCACATAAATCTGACTGCCATCTCCTCTGGGATAGGTCAGAAGGATTTCTTCCGATGGTCCGTAACGCAGTCCCCGCTCTGCTCCATGAAAAGCAGCTTCCGGTGAAAAATAAAGTCGATTACTCCTGACCCATAGACCGCCGCAAAGAATCAACACCAGCAGGAACAAAACACATTGTTTGATTCGTTTCATTTTCATCACCTGCTTTTATACATCCGCACCCTTTATAAATATGGTCTCACCAGACTTTCCTTTTGCTTCCACATACTCAACGGTGTATCCATATTCTGTCGATGCCTCTACAGGCAAAGAGGTTTCTCCATAGAAAAATCCATCTTCCCCGATTTCCATAGTCAGTTCCTTTACAAAAACAGACGCTTTTTCCACTTCGTCATAGACATACAGTTTGCACGTAACTTCTGTGGCTTCTGGCAGTTCACACAAGCCCACAATGTAGTTCTCCTCTGTCAAAAACGCCTCCACAGGTTCCTCTATGAGCAAACAATGCATATTACCATTTATCAGGTCAGTGCTTTTCCAAAATATCCCCCATTTCGGCTCTACACCAACCACAGAAAGCCCTTCTTCCCAACGTCCCACCAAAACCTGACTGCCATTTTCTTTTTCATAAGTCAGCAAAATTTCATTTGATGGACCATAACGCAGCCCCTGTTCCTCTGCCGCCATAGCTGCTTCCGGTGACAAATGCAGTCCGCTGCGCCAAAAAACATATCCGCCACAAAAGAGCAGGACCAGCAAGAAAATAACGATCTGTTTTCCACGCTTCATTCTGCCATCACCCTGCCTTCTGTCAGGGAAATTTCAATTGGTTCTCCCCAGCCATTGCCCAAATCCGCATTTGCCCGGATTTCCAGCCGGTCCGCTTCTTCCGGTACATCCCTCAGCTTGATTTGACCTTTTCCATAATAACGTCCGTCTTTATAACTTCCTTCCCCATTGTAGCACTGTGTTTCTCCCACATAAGGAAAGGCACGGATTTCAAAAGTCCAATATTCATCTCTGGAAAAAGGATTTCGCCATGTGGCATAATCCACTTCCATCCTGCCGTCCTCATAGTACACAATTTTATCGATGTACAAGGTATAATCGTAAACCTGTTTTTCCACATCAGGAGAAATGGTATATACCACTTCGCTGGCAGAAGCCGGATACACTTCCGCAAAATACCCTTTTGCAATGCCGATGCCTGTATCCAAAAGACCAAAAGCCGTTTTTGCTGCCACCACAATGCAAAGGATGCCTAATATCAGCCAAACATACCCCAGAACAGGATGATGGGCTTTATCCAGCTCTTTTCCCAGTTCTTCGCTATCTCCCATGTAGTCCACAGTCAGTTCTGCCGCTTGTTTCTCATCAATGTCTTGAGAAAGCAGGTCTTCATACAAATCCTCCATGTGTTCCGCCAGCTCCTGCCGGATTTTCCTGCGGTCAAAGGCAAAACGCACATGGGATACCACATCATTCAAGTACCGTTCCCAAGGTTCCCGCATAGCCACTCCCCCTTATGACACGCTCCACAGAACCGCAGAAGGTTTCCCACTGCTTCTTTTCTTCTGCAAGCTGTGCCTTGCCTGTCGCCGTAATACGGTAATACTTCCGTTCCTTGCCGCTTTCCGTTTTGGCGCGATAGGACTTCACCAGATTTTGGCTTTCCATACGATGAAGTACAGGATACAGTGTACCTTCCTTAAACTGGAATACATTCTGACTTCTGGCACTGATTTCCTTGATGATTTCATAACCATAACAGTCTTTTTCCGCCAATAAGGACAAAAGCATCAATACCGTACTGCCGCCTACCAATCCCTTATCTACTGCCATAATCATTCCCTCCTTTATACTTAGATTCTCTAGGTATATTATACCTTGTACATCTAGGTATCACAATGGGCATTCTGTGGAAAAAATCATACCTTTCTGGTGCATTCTGCCATATACTGTGGAAAACAATGTTTTTTCTGTGGAGAAATCCACAGAATCTGTGGACAACCCTGTGGACAAAGTGCAGCAAAAAAAGGATTCTCCTTAGGGGTACCTCATAAGAAAACAAAAAAGCTGAAATTCTTATAGAATTTCAGCTTTTCTTATTTTTATAAAAGTTTTATCTGGTATGTTTTCTTAAGGGGATTCTGCTTTCGAGAACCCCTTTTCCTGTTCCCTATCTCATTTTTGCTTTCAGAAAACATCAATCGTCATAATCTTTTTCTGCTTTCAGAACATTGCCGCTTGTGGCATCAATTTCATATTCGTATTCCATATTGCCTACACGGAATTCGATTTCGTATTTCTGTCTGCCATCATCATAATCCAGTTCGGTTTTTTCATACCGTACGTTGGAAGAGGAAACACCAGCATGTTTCAATGCGATTTTTCTTGCTTCGTCTGCGGAAATCACAGATGTGCTGCTGGGTTTGCTGTAGTTTTCCGCATCGTAGTCAACTTCTACAATTTTTCCTGTTGTTGCATCGATGGTGTAATCGTATTCCCGATTGCCTTTGTAAAATTCTACTTCGTAGTATTTTCTGCCATCGTCATAATCTGTGCCCGCTTTGACAAATTTCACCTGGTTTGCTTTCAGTCCAGCATCTTTCAGAGCAATCGCCTTCGCTTCTTCCAGACCGATGTCTTTTGTTGTTTCGGGACGTGTCCAACCGTCTACATCGTAGTCAACATCCAGAACTTTGCCTGTTGTCGCATCGATTTCAAAATCGTATTCTTTGTTGTCGGTATAGAATTCCACATCGTATACCCAACGTCCATCTTCATAATCCAGTTCTGCACGAATGAATGTCACATCTTTTGCCAGCAGATTGCTGTAGCCCAGCGCGATGTTTTTCGCGGATTCTCTGCCGATATATCCCTGTGCGATTTCTTCTTCCTCTGTTTCAAAGCTGTCTGCGTCAGTTACAGTAAAATCACCGCTGAGGGTAATGGTTTTCGTACTGTTATTCCATACCACATCTTTGTTCATGATTTCACCGATGGCACGCAGAGGCAGGTATGTGCTGCCGTTGTACAGAATCGGATATACCCGCTGACCGGTTACAGAATAAAATTCTTTTTCATCGTCTTCTACTACAATGGTAAAGTCCGGGCGTTCCTGTACACGGATATCTTTTTTGCCGATATAGGGATTGTCTTTGTTAGAAGAAGTGGAATCCCTTTCGCCGCTGATGGTAATGACTTTATTCTTTTCATCCCAGTTTACATTCTTGCCCATCAATTCGCCAATGGCACGCAAAGGCAGATAGGTTGTGCCTTCATACAGGATGGGATACACCGCATCACCACTGGATGTTTTGAAATCCACTTCGTCACCATCCACAACGATGGTAAAATCAGATCGAAGCTGTGCATCTGCGGTACGGATTGTTGCCCCAAATGTTGGTACCGCCATTGCTGCTGCCATAATTGCCGCTGTCACAATCGCAAAACGTTTCTTCATAAACAAGACCCCCTTTTCCAAACTCATCTCCTAGTTTTTTGATATAATTTATTTGACATCATTATATCATACTGTGGAATTGATTTCCAGTCACTTATATATTTTGAAATACAACTTCAACATATTTGTAATCTGGTTGTAATATAACAAAAAAAGACAAGCATTTCTGCTTGTCTTTTCAGTGGGCGGAGAAGGATTCGAACCTTCGAAGCTATCGCAACAGATTTACAGTCTGCCCCCTTTGGCCACTCGGGAATCCACCCATGTAGTGAAGTTATTTTTCGTTTATAAAATACCGACCTGACATTGCTCGCAATGTCACGAGGGATTTTATGAAAAATGACGGAACGGTTTTTCTTTCGTCAGAAAGAAAAAACATACCTTAGCACAGTGAAGTTATTTTTCTTTTATAAAAATCCTGCACTGTGAACGCTCAAAATAGAATAGTGATGATTTTCAACCTATACTCCATAGAAAGGAGGTGATCCAGCCGCACCTTCCGATACGGCTACCTTGTTACGACTTCACCCCAGTCACTGGCTTCACCTTCGGCGGCTCCTTCCTTACGGTTAGGTCACCGAC
>NZ_JADCKK010000028.1:0-32004 GCF_014982935.1 Anaerotignum lactatifermentans
TCCTAATTATCCACTACAATTTTCAGACCAGCACTGGTGTGGTGGTCTTATTTTGATACCCAATTTTCAACCTGTATAAAATTTTCAATGTTCTTTTAATTTAGCCTTGACTTTTTATTTGCAGGCTGTAAATGTCAGAAAAGCCGGAGATTTCGCTGTTCCTTTCGGCAGCTTTCTGAACCTCCGACTTTTTTCCGTTGATCATTATGCTTCTGTTTCTTCTGTTGCTGTTGTTTCTTCTACAGCTTCTTCTTCCGCAGGAACTGCTTCTTCGGGATGTCCCTGACGTACTTTGATTTTGCCCTGGTACAGTTCGTTGACTGCGATGGATACGGGTTTGTCAACCTTTGTGTTGCTTACCAGAGGTTCAGCATGGTCAACCAGCTGTCTTGCACGTTTTGCTGCTGCAATCACGATGGTGTAACGGCTGCCCAGTGTGATGTCGTCTGTTTCCTGATTGATAACGTCCAATAAGTCTGTATAAGATGGTCTTAACATAATCAAATCTCTCCTTTGAATACCTTTTTAATCTCTTTATTTCTGCTGCAGCGCATGGATTCTGCATGGACAATGTCCAGAATATCCTGTGTTGCCTGAGGAACAGTGTCATTGATGACTACATAATCATAATCCTGCACATATTCCATTTCTTCCAGTGCACGATGGATACGGCGGTTGATGGTTTCCTTATCCTCTGTGCCGCGGTTTGTCAGGCGTCTGCCCAGTTCTTCCAGATTGGGAGGAACCAGGAAAATCAATACCCCTTCAGGATAGAGTTTTTTCACCTGCAATGCACCCTGCACTTCGATTTCCAGAATGACATTCTGGCCTTTCTGCAGCTGTTCTGTTACATATGCTCTCGGTGTGCCGTAGCAGTTGCCGCAGAATTCTGCCCATTCCAGCAGTTCCTGATTGGCAATCATTTTTTCAAATTCTTCCCTTGTGCGGAAGAAATAATGCACACCGTCCTGTTCATACTCTCTTGGGGCACGGGTGGTAGCGGAAATGGAAAGGGCAAAATCATCCTTTGCTTTCAGCTGTTCCACGATAGTGCCTTTGCCAGAACCAGATGGTCCTGATAAAATCAGCAATAATCCCTGTTTTTTCATGTTACACTCCCCTTTTGTTCTGCCGCAAGGCGTCCGCCGATGGTTTCGGGCATATTGGGCGAAAGCACCACATGTCCATTATCCATGATGATGACGCATCTTGTTTTTCTGCCGTAAGTGGCGTCGATCAGATTCCCTTTTTCTTTTGCCTCCTGAATAATCCGCTTCACAGGGGCGGAATCGGGGCTGATGATGGCAATGACACGGTTTGCGGAAACCACATTGCCATAGCCAATATTCAAAAACTGAATCCGTTCCATATGATCACTCCAGATTCTGAATCTGTTCTCTGATTTTTTCGATTTCGCTCTTGAGGGCAATGGTTGCCTTCACAATGCGGATATCATTTGCTTTGGAAGCAATGGTATTGGATTCTCTGTTCATTTCCTGCACCAGGAAATCCAGCTTTCTGCCTACCTGACCGCCATTTTCCAGAATTTCTCTCAGCTGGATCAGATGGCTGTCCAGTCTGGTCAGTTCTTCATCAATGCAGCCTTTATCCGCAAAAATCGCAACTTCCATTGCCACACGCTGAGGGTCTACATCTACATTGTCCAGCAGTTCTTTCAGGCGGTTATTGAGTTTTTCCTGATATTCCACTACCACCTGAGGGGCGTATACCTTCACTTCTTCCACCAGTTTGGCAATGTATTCGCCTTTTTTCAGGATATCCTGTTTCAGGTTTTCCCCTTCCACACTGCGCATAGCAACGAAATTTTCCACTGCCGCATCCAGCGCGGGAGAAAGTGCTGCCCAGATCACATCTTCTTCCTTCTGTGCTTTTTCCACGGTGATCACATCGGGGAATTTCGCTGTCAGAGAAAGCAAATCTGCGCCGTTGACACCCAGCAGGTTTTCCAGTTCACGGAGTTTTTCTGCATAAGCCGCTGCCAAACCTGTGTTGAGCTTTACTTCCACGTCATCAGCGGAAAATGTTTCAAAACTGATGAACACGTCGGTTTTGCCGCGGAACACATCCTGCATCACCCGTTTTTTGATTTTATCTTCCAGACTTGCCAGAGAACGGGGCAGTTTGATGGTCATATCATTATAACGGTGGTTGACAGATTTCATTTCCACCACAAATTTCCGGTCTTCTGCAATATGCTCGCCTCTGCCATAGCCTGTCATGCTTCTTACATTCGCACTCATGTCTGTTCCTTTCTTTCTAAACTCATGTTTTCCGAACCATTTTGAACTGTTTCATTATACCCATTGTCAGGCAAAAGCGCAACAAAAAGCGGGAATTGTATCCACTATTTTTAATCAAATTTTAATTTTTCTTTTCAAAAGCACGCCCTTTTCCCTTTTTGTCAAATATGCTATACTGAATTGTTAGCAAAACAAAAAGGAGGGATTGCTATGGCATTGGACGGTATCACCACCGCAGCCATCGTCACCGAACTGAAAGAGAAACTCATCGGCGGCAGAATCGACAAGGTACATCAGCCTCTTGCCGACGAAATCCGCTTTTCCGTGCGCGCCATCGGCGCCAATTATAAAGTGCTGGCTTCTGCCAATTCCGGTCATCCCCGGATGCACATCACCGAAAACACCAGAGAAAACCCCATGACAGCGCCCCTGTTCTGCATGGTACTGCGCAAACACATTGCAGGCGGAAAGATTGTTGACATCTGCCAGCCCAATTTCGAGCGTATCATCATCATCAAAGTGGAGTCTGCCAACGAAATGGGCGACATGACTGTGAAAAACCTGATTCTGGAAATCATGGGCAAACACAGTAACCTGATTCTCACTGACGAAAACAACAAGATTCTGGATTCCATCAAGCGTGTTTCCCACGACAAAAGCTCTGTCCGAGAAGTCCTGCCGGGAAAAACCTATGTGTTCCCCCCTTCTCAGGATAAGAAAAACCCTATGGAACTGGACGAAAGCAGCTTTTCCTCTCTGCTCCATGTGCAGGAAGGTCAGAAAATACAGGACTTTCTTTATAAGACCTATACAGGCATCAGCCCCATCATGGCGGCGGAAATCTGCCACGAAGCAAAACTGGATGCTTCCGATGCCTGCGAGCAAATGACAGCAGAAAAAGAACATGCCCTTTTTACTGCCTTTTCCAACACCATGGAACAGGTAAAAGCAGGCGTTTTCTCCCCTGCCGTTTACTATCAGAAACCCGGCGGCAAGATTCTGGATTTTGGCGTACTGCCCATGACACAGTTTGACGGATTCTATGCGAAAGCATATCCTACCGTATCTGCTCTGCTGGAAGGGTTCTACACTGAACGCGACAACGCGGCACATATCCGTCAGAAAGCACACGATACTCGCCGACTGGTCATGACCAACATCGAAAGATGCGTGAAAAAGAAAGATATCCAGCTGAAAACCCTGCGGGATGTAGCAGGCAAGGATAAATGGAAACTGAAAGGCGAACTGATCACCGCCAATATTTACGCCATTCCTCCTAACGCCACTACATTTAAAACCGTAAACTTCTATGACGAAAACATGGCAGAAATTGAAATCGCTCTGGACCCTACCAAAACACCGGCGGAAAATGCCCAGAAATATTTCAATAAATACAACAAAGCCAAACGTACACTGGCTGCTATGGAAATCCAACAGAAACAGAATGACGAAGAACTGGCTTATCTGGAAAGTGTCCTGAACGCACTGGACACCGCAAAGGACGATGCCGATTTGGCAGAAATCCGCACCGAGCTGGCAGAAAGCGGCTTCATCCGCAGACAGCCCCAGAAAAAAGGTCAGTCCAAGCCAAAGAAAGCAAAACCCATGCGCTACATTTCTTCTGACGGCTACGAAATTCTGGTGGGCAAAAGCAATCTGCAAAACGATGAGTTGACTTTGCGGACAGCAGAGCCTACAGACATCTGGATGCATACCAAAGAAATCCCCGGCTCCCATGTCATCATCCGCACCAACGGCAAAGGAGAAGTTCCCATTCCCACACTGGAAGAAGCGGCAAATCTGGCTGCTTTCTACAGCAAAGCCAAAAACGGCAGTATGGTACCTGTGGACTATACCCTGCGGAAAAACGTGAAAAAGCCCAATGGTGCAAAACCGGGCATGGTCATTTATCTGACCAACAAAACCATTTATATTACACCGGAAGAAGAAAAAGTCAATCTAATGGCAACAGAATAAAAAAACAGGCAGACGCATTTTGACATTCCGGCGCGTTTGCCTTTCTTTTGAAAACTATAGGTATACAGTATGTTATCGTGAGGTCATATTATGCAAAACGACATTTCCAAAGAATTTTCCCTTGGCGGATTGCTCCGTTTTACATTTCCCACCATCATTATGATGATGTTTGTGGCAACCTATATCATTGCAGACGGTATTTTCGTTTCCCGTTTTGTGGGAACGGCAGCCCTTTCTGCTATTAACATCGTTTATCCCCTCATCAACGTCATGTTGGGTGTGGGCATCATGCTGGGCACCGGCGGCAGTGCCATCATCGGCAGAGAACTGGGGGCAGGCAAAGAAGATTTGGCAAGACGGCATTTTACACTGCTGACACTCTTTGCCATCGCCATGGGGCTGATTCTTTCCCTGCTCTGCTTTGTATTCATCGAGCCTCTTTCCATTTTTCTGGGAGCGGATGAAGCCCTGCTGCCCTACTGCATCGACTACGGCAGAATCATGATGGCGTTTTACTCCATCTCTGTGGTACAGGTACTCTTTCAGGTGTTCTTTGTCACCGCAGGCAAACCGAAACTGGGGCTTATCCTCAACGTCGCCAGCGGCATTAGCAACATTGTTTTTGACTATGTATTCATCGTTTTGATGGATATGGGCATCAAAGGTGCCGGCTGGGGAACGGTCACCAGTTTCCTCATTGGTGGCATTCCTCCACTGATTTATTTTATGAAACCACGCTCTGTTCTGTATTTCGTAAAACCCGAATGGAACACGCAGGTATTACTCCACAGCATGAGCAACGGTGTTTCCGAACTGATTACCAACATTTCCTCTGGTGTCACCACATACCTGTTCAACAAAGTTATGATGCAGATGATGGGACAGGATGGCGTTGCAGCCATCACCATCATCCTTTACGCAAAGTTCCTCTTTGCCTCTGCCTATATGGGCTTTTCCAATGGTGTGGCACCGGTATTC
The DNA here is from genome assembly GCF_014982935.1 of Anaerotignum lactatifermentans. Lineage (NCBI taxonomy): Bacteria > Bacillati > Bacillota > Clostridia > Lachnospirales > Anaerotignaceae > Anaerotignum > Anaerotignum lactatifermentans. The sequence goes on from NZ_JADCKK010000028.1 coordinate 5,217, forward strand.
AGTTATCAGTACGGCAAGCGAAATCATGTCCAGCTGAAACGGCTGTTCAAAATGTCCATGGGCATCATATTGGTTTCCTCGGCAGTGATCAGCGTACTGTCCTTCCTGCTGGCAGAGCCAACCATACTGGTATTCACCCCCAGAGAAAGCTCCACATTTACCCTCACATTGGACGGGTATAAAATCTGTGCATGGAACTTCCTGTTCTGCGGCGTGAATATCTTCGCTTCGGCATTTTTCACTGCCCTCTCCAACGGGGTGCTTTCGGCACTGATTTCCTCCCTGCGCACCTTCGTCTGTGTCAGCGGATGTATTTTGTTCCTGCCGAAATATCTTGACTTGTTGGGCGTATGGCTTGCCATTCCCGTGGCAGAAGTGCTGACCATTGTGGTAGCCATCATTCTGTTTGTGGGCGCAAGAAAAAAATATCAATATGCATAAAGAAAAAGGATGGATTAAAAAATCCATCCTCTTTTTATACCTGATACTCCTGATAAATCTTACTGAAAAAGTCATCCAATGCCTGTTTCATTTCTGCAAAGCCTTCGGGATGCTTAGAATGTCCCATGGCATGGATTTCTTCTCCTTCTTTGCCATAGGCATGGAACACCCAGCTATCTCCTGCACAAATACATGTTTCGATGTCATAAAATCCATCCCAAGCCGCTGCATTCTGTTCTTCCAGCAATTTTGCCAGTTCCACAGCCAATTCCTGGGCAGGCTCACAGCGCAGGCTGCGTTCTTCCCCATCGTAGAGGTCAATTCCCACGTTTACGCCTTTTTCATTGTCCAGACGATACCAAGCCATGTATCCGTCATTTCTGCCATAGCGAAAAGAAAAAGATTTAATTTCTTTCATTGCGTTTCCTCCTCCATGTAAAAAGAAAGGGCATCTCGTTTGGAGATACCCTCTTTTTGGTTTATTTTGCGTATTCTACTGCTCTTGTTTCTCGAATCAAATTTACTTTGATCTGTCCCGGATATTCCAGTTCTTCCTCGATCTTCTTAGCAATGTCTCTTGCCAACAAGGTCATGCCGTCATCACTGACATCTTCCGGAACTATAACAATCCGCAATTCACGACCAGCCTGAATTGCGAAAGATTTTTCAACGCCTTTGAAATTATCTGCAATTTCTTCCAGCTTCTGCAGACGTTTGATGTAGGATTCCAGAGTTTCTCTTCTTGCACCGGGTCTTGCCGCAGAAATAGCATCTGCTGCCTGTACCAGTACTGCAATGATGCTCTGAGGTTCCACGTCGCCATGATGGGCTTCCACCGCATTGATGACTGTGTGGTTTTCCTTGTAGCGTTTCAGCAGACCTACACCGATGCTCACATGAGAACCTTCCATTTCGTGGTCCACACTCTTGCCGATATCGTGGAGCAAACCAGCGCGTTTTGCCATATTCACATCAACGCCCAGTTCCGCAGCCATGAGCCCAGCCAGATGGGATACTTCAATGGAGTGTTTCAATACGTTCTGACCATAGCTGGTTCTGTATTTGAGTTTGCCCAGCAGGCGAACCAGTTCAGGATGCAGTCCATTGACACCTGTATCAAATGTTGCAGCTTCGCCTTCCTCGCGAATGGTGACTTCCACTTCTTTTTTGGCTTTTTCCACCATTTCTTCAATACGGGAAGGATGCACACGCCCGTCCACAATGAGTTTTTCCAGTGCGATTCTGGCAATCTCTCTGCGGATCGGGTCAAAGCCGGAAAGAATTACCGCTTCTGGTGTATCGTCAATGATCAGGTCGATACCTGTCAATGTTTCCAGTGCACGGATGTTTCTGCCTTCACGACCGATGATACGGCCCTTCATTTCATCATTGGGCAACTGTACCACAGATACTGTGGTTTCTGCCACATGATCCACTGCACATCTCTGGATGGCATTGGCAACAATTTCTCTGGAGCGTTTGTCCGCTTCCATTTTTGCCTTGCTTTCGATTTCCTTGATCATCAGTGTCGCTTCATGCTTCACATCTGTTTCCACCATAGCCAGAATGTAATTCTTTGCTTCTTCGGTGGTCAGACCGGAAATGCGTTCCAGTTCCTGCAGCTGTTTTTCACGCAGTTCTTTCGCTTCTTCTTTCTGTCTTTCCAGATCCTCCAGTTTTCTGGACATCTGTTCTTCCTTGCGTTCCAAAGACTCTGTCTTTCTATCCAGAGCTTCTTCCTTCTGGAACAAACGTCTTTCATTTCTCTGCAGTTCGTTTCTTCTGTCACGAACTTCTTTTTCCAGTTCATTTTTTGTTCTGATACTGTCTTCTTTGGCCTCCAAGAGGATTTCTTTCTTTCTTGCCTCTGCATCTTTTACGGCCTCGTCCACGATTTTATTGGCACGGTCTTCTGCCACGCCCACCTTCGCTTCCGCGATACGCTTTCTGTAAAAAATTCCGACAATCATCCCCAGAAGGAGTCCGATCACAGCACAGATAATACTTATCGGTTCTATGAAAAACACCTCCTTATTCAATTTTCAAAGTACATTTATGATTTCACATAGCCATAAGCAGTGCATAATACACCTTTTTTATTTTATAGCTTTTTTGCATATGTGTCAAGACAGTTTTCGTCTTTTTGCCAATGCCCTCTCGTGAAAAAAGCCGAAAAACAAGGCTTTTTCCTTTTATTTCTTGCCAGAATTGCATGAAAATTCACAAATTTTGCGTATGCTTTGTTTCCATCCGCAGTATTTCATATTCACCAAAGGCAGCGTTGGCAACGCTTTCTGTCAGCACTTCACCGCCATAAACGCGCGCCATTTCCTCTGCAAAGCCATTGGAAAGGTACACCTGCAGCAGTCTGGCATCAGCTTTTACCAGAACCTTCCGGCAGATGGTTCCTGCAAAAATTGTTTTGGTTTCCCTGCGCATTTTCGCCGCCGTCCAATCTATTGAAAATACCCTACCACTGCCTTCGCAGCTGCGACAATTGGTAGTGGTCTGTTTCAACAGAGAAGGCTTCGTTTTCTTTCTGGTAACCTGCATCAATCCCAGTTCCGTCATGCCAACCACAACGGTTTTCACCCGGTCTTTTTCCACTGCCGCTTTCAATGTTTTGGTCAGAATATTCCGGCTTTCCTCCTGCACCATATCAATAAAGTCAATGATGATGATGCCGGACAAGTTCCGCAGACGCATCTGTTTTGCCGCTTCTTCTGCCGCTTCCAAATTGGTTTTCAATATCATTTTTTCCAAATCGCCCCGACCTGCGGCTTTAGCGGAATTGACGTCAATGACCACACAAGCTTCTGTTTCCTCGATGACCAGATAGCCGCCGCTTTTGAGCCATACTTTCTGGGACAGGGCTTTTTCCAGTTTGCTTTCTGCGTAAAAAGAAGAAAACAGCGGTGTTTTTTCTTCATATAACTCTAACTTTGGCTGTCCTTCTCTAGAAAAATCTCCTGTTGCCGCCAGCAATTCATAAGTTTCTTTGTCATTGACTACAACGCTGTCCAAATCGGCGCTGTAAAAATCCCTTGCGGCTTTCAGTACAGGGATATTTTCCTGCCACAGCAGCGCAGGTGCTTTCCGGTATTCTGCCTGCTTCACACTCTGCCATTTCTGCAACAGGCTTTCCAGTTCCTTCTGAAATTCCTCTTTGCTTCGCCCTGCTCCATTGGTGCGGACAATGGCGCCGCAGTCAGAAGGCAGAAGTTCTTCCATAATCTCCTGCATTCTTCTGCGTTCCGCTTCATTGGTGATTTTTCTGGAAACACCGATTTCTCCGCCTTCATTGGGCAGGAGTGCCAGAAACTTTCCAGCAAAGGAAATATTTCTGGTGAGTACCGCGCCTTTGGTACCGACAGCATCTTTTTCCACCTGCACCACAAGAGTATCCCCGGCTTTGGGACGATTTTCTTTCTCTACCCCCGAAGCCGCTCTTGTGTTTCCGTAATAAAGGTAGCCATTCTTCCCTGTGCCGATATCCACAAATGCCGCCTGCAAATTGGGCACAACCGTTTCCACTCTGCCTGCGTAGACATTGCCCACCAGACTTTCCGTCTGTTTCCGTTCCACATAAAATTCCACTGGCTCCCCATTTTCCAGAAGTGCCAGCCGGAATAAATTGGTATCTATATCCATCAATACTCGTTTCATTGTGTTCATCCTTTCGCATTTTCCTTATCTATCATACAGGAAAATGCTGCCCATTGCACGCATATCTTTCTGTTATTCAAAATCTTCTCCCCTAGCCGCGTATTCCGCCGTCACCTCTGCTGTGTAAGGCAAATCCACATATTCCATAGGGTCCAGCAAAATGCCGTCTTTCCACAGACTATAATGGAGATGCGGTCCAGTGGAAAGTCCAGTATTTCCTGATTTTGCTACAACCTGTCCCTGTCGTACCTTCTCCCCTTCTTTCACCAGCGTTTTCTGCAAATGGGCATACTGCACCCGAAAGCCGTCATTGGTTTCATATTCCAGCACCAGACCATATGTATCCGACTCCCGTATCTTCGTGACAACACCGCTTTTCACCGCTGCCACCTCTGTTCCTTCTGCCATGGCGATATCCAGTCCGTTATGAAATTCTGTTTTCTCCAAAAGGGGATTTTCCCGTTCTCCGCAGGAAGACGTGATGATTCCCTCTGCCGGATTGCAAAAGTCTTCCGTTTTTGGCGCAAAAACCACCTGTGCCACCGGACTAGGGTCCTTCTGTTTCAGGACCATATGCATCATCTTTCAAGGCAGGCAGTGCCATATCTTTTCCCTGCAAAAATACAGTCAGTCGTTCTCCTGCCGCCTGAATTTTTTCCAAGGGCATTTCGTATGCAATGGTATCTTTCACCTGCTGGGTGAGATTTTCTGCTGTTTCCGAATGAAACAAAGATACCAGAAGCAATCCTCCTGCCAAAATCACGGTCACATACAGCCGAAACAAAAACAGTTCTTTGCTCTTTGGCGCATTTTTCGGCTTTGCGGACATACTTCCCCCCATATATTGCCGCAGTTCTTCCCTGCGTTTTCTCCAATCTTTTTCCCTCATGCAAAATCCCCTCCCGTACCAAAATTATATGACCGAGAGGGGACAAATATGTCTTAGGTGTTATTTGATTTTTGTATTCTTACCTGTTTCGCCTTTTTTTGCTTCCGGTTCTACCCACAGAGGGAAACGGTCAATGAATGTAGCGCCTTCGCCCCGTTTGCTTTCCACCAAAATGGCGCCATCATGGCTGCTGACAATCCATTTCGCAATGGAAAGCCCCAAGCCAGTACCGGAAATCTCCTTATTTCTGGATTTATCTTCCCGGTAGAAACGGTCGAATATCTTGGACTGTTCTTCTTTGGCAATGCCCATACCGTCATCTGCAATGGAAACATAAGCATATTTCTTATCTTTCCAGACTTTGATATGAATCTTACCGCCGTCTGTGGTATATTTCAGGGCATTTTCCCCGTGAATCCACAAAAGCTGTTTGATGAGGTCGCTATCGCCATTGATTTCCACCTGTTCCGCTTCCTCATAAGTAATCTGGCGGTCTTTCTGGAGCAAATCCAGCTCTTTGACGATTTCCTGTGCCACATCATTCAGACACATACGCGCCCGTTTTGCATGCATGCGGTTCTGGTCGCTTTTTGCCAAAAACAGCAGGTTACTAATAAGCTCTTTCATATGCTCTGTTTCGCCCAGAATGGAATCAATAGATTCCTGCAATACATCCGGGTTGCTTTTTCCCCAGCGGTTGATAAGACTTGCGTAGCCCTGAATAACGGAAATAGGTGTCCGCAGTTCGTGAGAGGCATCAGACACAAACTGGTTCTGTCTGTGGAACGCCTTCTCTAGTCGGTCAATCATAGAGTTGAAGGTGATGGTCAGCTCCTTCATTTCATCGTCAGGCCCATCCAAGTCAATACGCTGGGTCAAGTCCTCAATACTGATACGTTCTGCAGTTGTGCGAATCTGTTCCACTGGTTTCAGCACACGGCGGCTGATATAGCGGCCTGCAAGGAATGCGCAGAAAATACCGATAAAATCAGCAATGACCATTTTCCATAAAAAGGACTGGAGAAAATCCTGGTTGCCATTGAGCTGTTTAAATGCCTGAATCTGATACTTGTCCCCATCCTTTTTGTATTGGGTGGACAAAAGCATGAATTTCTGTTCTCCGGGACCTTCCAGCATAAATTCCTGACGATTCACCCCCAATTCTTTTAAAGAACGGATGTGATACTCTGTTTTTGACAATTCTTCTATGACTTCATCTTTATTCAAAAGTCCGCTTAACACCGAATTTTCCCCATTGTTTTCATTTATCAGCTGGGGAGGCTGTTTGATGAATGCCGGAATCTCGCCTACGTGGCTGTTAAATCCCTCATTTTCCGAATAACTAAATACACTTACTTCCACGTATTTGTTATCCAGCAGACTTTTTAAGGATTCATTTGTAAGAGTTCCGCCGTTATCCAAAAACTGTTCAATGTTGACAATGGTGGTTTCCAGCTGTTTTCGCACGCTATTCTGCTCTAAGATCGTGGTATTCACAAAGAAAAATCCACTGAGCAGAAGCAAAGAAAAGGAAAATATCCCACCATAAATCAGGGTAATCCTTTTTGCAATGGCAAGATTTTGAAATCTGCCAAATAATGATTTCTTATTCGTCTTTGACATAGTACCCTACTCCTCGAATGGTATGAATATATTTTATGCCAAACGCTTCATCAATTTTAGAACGCAGATAACGGATGTACACATCCACCACATTGGTTTCTCCAATGTAGCTGTAACCCCATACCTCGTTGAGGATCTGCTCTCTGGAAAGGACAATATTCTTATTCTGTACCAAATACAACAAAAGCTCATATTCCTTCTTTGTCAGGTCAACCACGGTTCCATTGACAGTGACCATACGCTTGTCCGTGTCAATTTCCAGCCCCTGCACTTCCAGAATAACTTTCTTTGCACCGCCGGCATGGGCATGTTTGAAAGCCACACGCATACGCGCCAGCAGTTCTTCAATGGCAAAAGGCTTTGTCAGATAATCATCTGCGCCGCTGTCCAGCCCTGCTACTTTATCCATGGTTTCGTCTTTTGCAGTCAGCATGATAATGGGTACATTGGAGAATTTCCGCACTCTTCTGCAAATTTCAATACCTGTCAATCCCGGCAGCATCAAATCCAACAAAATCATGTCATAATTTCCGTCTGTGACCATTTGCAGACCTTCTCTGCCGTCATGGCAGACCGTCACATCATATCCTTCATAACGCAGTTCCAGCTCCACAAAACGCGCCAGCTTGACCTCGTCTTCTATCAAAATAACTTTTTTCCGTTCCATAAGCGCCCTCCGTTCTAAACTATACCATTTACATTATACCAATAGAATTGTATTTTGTCTTAAAAAACTATTTTATATGTCACTCCTTAAATAACCCTTGCATCCGCATTAAAATATCATTAAATTCCAATGATACAAAAAAACACGTTTCCCTTCCGGCAAAAGTCTGTTATAATAAAGTCAGAGAAAAGGGCGGCGGTAGATTCTACCGCCTTCTTTTGCGAACATGCAGCATCATAATCAAACAGGAGGTTTTTATCCCATGAAAAAAGCATTTGCCCTTCTGCTCTGTGCGGTACTGTCCCTTTCTATGCTCAGTGCCTGCGGCGGCAGCACACAAAATACCACAGAGGAAACTGCAGAAACAGAAATCCGACTGGATGCCTGTGGACTGGCATACACCATTCCCCAGAGCTGGACCACAGAAGAAAACGTCAATCTGATTCCCACATCCTATGCGCAGCCGGAAGATAGTGTTTATGCCGTTGTCCGCTATGATTATGCACCGGATGAAAACATGGAAGCGCTCAATGACACCTCATCTACCGTACCCGTTGACGAATTGATGGCACCGCTGGTGGAATTTCTGGTGGTACGGGATGGACAGGAAACTGCCGATTCTGCTGTAGCGGAATTCAACAAATTCAATTCCAAGCAGGAACTGCCCAAACAGGATGGTTTCCGGTTCTATTTCCTGACTGACCCTTCCACAGGCATTGATCATCTTTCCAAAGATGCACAGGAAGTGTATAAAACGCTGGCTGAAGACCTGCCCACACTTTACAAAAGTGTAGAAACATTCCAGCCTGATGAAGCATCTGTTGCAGAACAGGCTTCCAAGCAGGGTGAACTGTTCGGCTTCATTTCCACTGACCTGGAAGGCAACGCCATCGACAGCAGCATCTTTGCAGACTATGACCTGACCGCAGTGAACTTCTTTGCTTCCTACAGCTATCCTGACATCAACGAACTGAAAGAACTGGAAAGCTACTATCAGACATTGCAGGCAGAATATCCCAATGTAAACTTTGTACAGGTGATCATTGATACCCCCGGCAACGAAGCAGAAGCCAAAATCCTGGCAGCTTACGAAGAAAACGGCGTAACATTCACAGGTATCATGCCCGATAAAGCCATGGCAAGCTGGATTGTGGATAATCTGAAAGGTCTGCCTACAACCATTTTCATCGACAAAGACGGTCGTATCCAGGGCGATCGCATCGAAGGCAAACAGACTGCTGACCAGTATCTGGAAGCCACAAAAGAAATGCTGGATAATCTTTAAAAAACTGTAAAAGTCTTTACTGAAAGAAAAACTGAAAGAAAAGAACAGCTGGAATCCATACAATACAAAGGATTTCAGCTGTTTTTATTTTCAAATAAAGACATCACTTTTTTTCATAAAAACAGCAGTGTCTTTCCTAATCCGAAAAGCACTGCCGATTTTCTTATTCTTCCGTTTCTATTTCTTCCTCCGTATGGGGTATTTTATAAATACGCAATTTTCCGATACGGTTCTTTTCCATATCTTCTACCACAATACGCAGACCGTCTGTTTCGATTTCCTCACCGTCTTTGGGGAAGTTACCCAGCACCAGCAGTACGTAACCGGCAATGGTATCCACTTCCTCGCTGATGAGCTCGCAGCCGATCATTTCGTTCAGGTCTTCCAGACGGGTGCTGCCGTCCACCACGAATTCATCCTCTTTGACAACTTCGATATCTTCTTCTTCGTCGTCGAATTCGTCCTCGATTTCCCCAACGATTTCTTCTACCACGTCCTCCATGGTCAGCAGACCAGCTGTACCGCCGTATTCATCCAATACGATGGCTACTGCCAAATGGTCGTCCCGCATCTGGGCAAACAGCTGTGCCAGAGGTTTGCTTTCATAGGTAAAGAAAGGCTCTCTCATATATTTCACCGGTGTAAAGTCCTCCTGATCTGCCAGGAACACATCCTTGACATACAGGACACCGACAATGTTGTCCAAATCTTCTTCGTATACAGGCACACGGGAAAAACCTTCCTCCCGCACCACTTCTACAAATTCCGCGTAAGTGGCTTCGGTGCTCACAGCTAAAATGTCCGTTCTGGGTGTCATGGCATCCCTTGCTTTGGCATCACCAAAGTTTACCACGTTATCCATCATGGTACGTTCTTCCTGTTCCAACACACCTTCCTCATGGCTTACATTCAGAATGGTACGCAGTTCCGCCTCTGTAATCAGCGGCGCTCTTTCATTGGAATTGCATCCCATCATTTTCGCAAATGTGCCTGTAACCACATTCAAAACCGCAACCACCGGTGTGAAAATCCAATTGAAAAACGCAATGAGATTGACAACGATCAATGCCACTTTTTCTGCTTTCTGCGCCGCAATGGTTTTTGGTGTAATTTCCCCAAAGATCAAAATGATGATGGTAATCACTGCCGTTGCTACCCCAGCGCCGCTGCCGGCATCGCCGTTGAAAATCTGGATAGCCAATGCTGTTGTCAGTGCAGATGCACCGTTGTTTACCAGGTTATTGCCGACCAAAATAGAGCTTAAAAGCTTGCTGGGGTTGTCCAGCAGCTTCTGAATCTTATCTGCGTTTTTGATTTTTTCATCCACCATATTCCGCAGCCGAATCCTGCTCAATGAAGTCAAAGCCGTTTCAGACGCTGAAAAAAACGCTGAACCGCATATCAGCAATATCAAAATCCCGATCAACACCGGACTGCCTCCGTCCACAAAAATCACTCTCCTAAAAAATACATATAACCTTCTTTTTTACAACTTAATATTTTATTATAACAGAAAAACCCGATTCTTTGCAAGTTACGCCATTTCCTGACGGTTTTTCTCAATTTCCTCTGCCAATTCGCTCAATTCCATCCAGCGTTCCATTCTTTCTTCCAGCTTTTCTTCTGTGGCTGTTTTTTCATCGGAAAGCTCCTGCAAACGCATATAATCTGTAGTACATGCTGCCATTTCTGTTTCCAGTGCCGCAATCTTATCTTCCAGTGCGGCAATCTCATCCCCGATGGAATCATATTCCCGCTGGTCTTTATAAGACATCTTCAGCAGTTTCTTTTCTGCTTTCCGTTCCACAGGGGCTTCTTTCTTCACAGAAACGCTCTGGCTTTCCACCGGCTGTTCTTTCAGATAAGCGTTTCTGAAATCCGTGTAGCCACCTTCATACTGCTTGATGCGTCCATTGCCAAGGAAGGCAAAAATTCTGCCCATGGTCTTATCCAGGAAATAACGGTCATGGGATACGGCTACCACTGCTCCCTGGAAATGATCCAGATAATCTTCCAGAATCATGAGGGTTTCAATATCCAAATCGTTGGTAGGTTCATCCAAAAACAGGATATTTGGTGCTTCCATGAGGACTTTCGCCAGATACAGCCGCCGTTTTTCCCCGCCGGAAAGCATGGAAATGGGTCCTCTCTGCATGGGAATGGGGAACAGGAATTTTTCCAGCAGCTGAGAAGCGGAAAGTCTGCCGTCTACTGTAGGCACATACTCTGCCACATCCCGGATATAATCCAGCACTCGCTGATTTTCATCCCATTCTTCGTTTTCCTGGGCAAATACGCCAATTTTGACGGTTTCCCCTCTTGTGACTGTGCCGCTGTCAGGCTGAAGCTGTCCAGTCATCATTTTCAGCAGTGTGGTTTTGCCGCAGCCGTTATTGCCAGTGATACCCACACGGTCATTCCGCAGGATAATATAGCTGAAATCATGGATATATTCCACGCCGTTATAGCCTTTGCAGACATGTTCCAGTTCAATGGTCTTTTTCCCCAGACGGCTGTTGACGGAAGAAATATCCACACTCTGTTTTTCCTCCGGTGCCCGAATGGCAGACACTTCCTCGAACCGCTGCAAACGAGCTTTCTGTTTGGTGGAACGTGCCTGCGCCCCACGACGCACCCATTCCAGTTCGTTCCGCAGGAAATTCTGACGTTTTTTCTCCTCGGAAAGAAGACGTTCTTCCCGTTCCGCTTTCATTTCCAGATATTTTGTAAAGTTTGCCTGATAGGTATAAATCTTCCCTTTTTCCAGTTCCAGCATACGGTTTGCTACCCTATCCAAGAAATAACGGTCATGGGTTACCATCAAAAGGGCTTTGGAGTATTTTTCCAGATGTTTTTCCAACCATTCCACAGTATCGTTGTCAATGTGGTTGGTAGGTTCGTCCAAAATCAGCAAATCCACCGGCGCAATCAATGCCGCTGCCAATGCCACTCGTTTCCGCTGACCGCCGGAAAGAGTTTCTACAGGCTGGGAAAAATCAGAAATACCCAGACGAGTCAGGATGTTTTTGGCTTCGCTTTCCAAAGACCATGCTTCTGCCTTGTCCATTTTTTCAGAAAGCTGTGCCGCCTGTTTTGTCAGTTTTTCATCGGTAGGGTTTGTTTCCAGGGCTTTCATGGTGCTTTCGTATTCCCGCACCAATGCCATCACCGGATTATCCCCATAAAATACCTGTTCCAGCACAGTGGTTCCCGGACGGAATACCGGGGACTGGGGCAGATACCCCATACGCATGCCGTTCATGGTAATGATTTCCCCACTGTCCGCCTGATTCACCCCTGCAACGATTTTCAGCAGGGTAGACTTCCCTGTGCCGTTGACACCTACTACACCAATTTTATCCCCTTCGTGGATGCTGAAGGAAATATCGTCAAAAATCACTCGTGTACCATAACTTTTACGGATATTCTCCGCTGTCAGTAAAACCATGTTATTCCCTCTTTCTATGTATCAGTCCCCTGATGGGAACCATGCAAAAAACGGGCAGACCACCCTTTTGACGCGGTCTGTCCCGTTTACAATCATTCTTCCTTTTGTTCGGTTTCCGCATTTGCCCCTTCGGTGACAGGCACCGCCGCGGCTTTCTTTTTGCAGTAAACATACAGCACCACAGAGGCAATGATCAGTACTGCGGACAACGCCTGAGAAACGGGCACATTGCCGATGCAAAGCTGGTCTGTGCGCAGACCTTCGATCCACACACGCCCTAAGGCATAGCCAAAAAAATACGTTGCGCATACCTGACCATCGAATTTCTTTTTCCGCTGCAAAATCAGCAGGATGATGAATACACACAGGCTCCACATGGATTCATACAAAAATGTGGGGTGCACCTGAATATAATCCACGCCATTGACTGTCACCAGATTTTGCAGAATATCCGGTGTGACATCAGAAGCACGCACCTGAGAAAGCTGATACCGCATGGCAAACAGGTTATCTGTAAATCCGCCGAAAGCTTCTTTATTAAAGAAGTTACCCCAGCGACCCAACATCTGCCCCAGAATCAAAGATGGTGCCATGGTATCCGCCATAACCCAGAAGCTTTTCTTTTTCAAATGGCTGTAAACAATGGCTGTGAGGACACCGCCGATGATGCCGCCGTAGATGGCAAGCCCGCCTTCCCGGATGGCAAATATTTTTTCTGGATGCTGGCTGTAAAAATCCCAGGAAAAAATAACATAATACAGTCTTGCACCGATGATGGCAATGATCATGGCGTAAATGATGAAATCCAGATAGGTATCCGGGTTTTGACCCGTGCGTTTGGCTTCATGGAGTGCCAGCAGCACACCAAGAATCACACCAAGGCCAATGAAAATACCATACCAGTAAATATCCTGTCCAAATACTGTAAAAGCCGTACGGCTCAAATGGTCGATTTCGATTCCCAGATTGGGAAACCAAATTTCAGGCATAACATCCCTTCTTTCTATCGCATTACCGATAGAACCATTTTATCCTGCGCAATGGTATTTTGCAACAATTTTTCCAAATCCTTTTTGTGCAATTCTTTCGTCAGGCGAAAAAGATCGCTCAAATCCGCATCAAAGGGCGTCAATTCGATCTGCGTCAATCCAATGGCAGAAATGGACTGGAACAGCCGCAAAGTCTGCCCTACTGCCTTTTTCTGTAATCTGCGGAAGTGATTTTCGTCAATACCGTTCTGCTTTAACCGCTTCCAGTGGGTCAAAAGCAGTTCTGCCGTTTCTTCCGCCTGCTCGCCACTGCCCATAAAGGCACAGAAGGCAAAACCGTTTCCACAGCTGTACATCCGCTCCAGCGGCGCATCCAGCAAATCTTTTTCATAAGCTTCCAGAAAAAACGGACTGCTTTCTCCTGCCCATAAATCCATCAAAAGCTCCATAGCAAGTTTCTCCCGCAGGTTTCTTTCTCTAGGCTCCAATTTAAAGCCCACCTGAAACACAGGTCGGCGCAGTCCCATAGCAATTTCCCGATACCGTTCCTGAATGGTGTCTGGTTCTTTGCAGTATACAATTTTTCCAGTACTTTCTTTCTCCTGCACCAGTGCCGTTGCCTCCATAATCTGGTGATCATCCACATCGCCGGCGCAAATGAGCCAGAACTTTTGAGGTAGATAACAGGCATCATAGACTTTCTGCATCTTCTCCGCTGTGGTATTTTTCACGCTTTCTTCTGTTCCTGCAACGGGAAAACGCACAGGATGCTTCTGATACATCAAATCCACCATGGTTTCATAAGCTGCCCGGTTGGCGTCGTCTTTCCCCATGCGAATTTCGCTTCGGATGATGCTTTTTTCCTTTTCCACATCTTCCTCCTGAAAACAAGGATGCTGCACAAAATCCAGCAATAACCGCAGGTTTTCCATAAAGTTTTCACGGCAGGAGAAATAGTAGACTGTTTTTTCCCCATCCGTAAAAGCATTGGCTGCTGCCCCCTGTTTGCCGAACTGAAAAAGGGCATCTCCCCAGCTTTGCTGGAACAGCTTATGCTCGATGAAATGGGCAACACCCAAGGGGAAACGGATCGGTTTTTCGCTGTTTTCTCCCTGCCAGCATACATCGTTGGAACCGAAAGGCACCACCACTGCCGCAAATTTTTCTCCAAACTGTTTTTTGGGGTAAATACAGCAGCGCATGCCTGCCGCTGCCCGCTCCCGCAATATGGTTTCTCCTGCACCATGGCGCATCAATCCCATGAAAATTCCTCCTCTCCTGTCAGGGCATACATTGTCCGCAATGTAAGATTTTGCGCTCGTTTGACCACATCTTCCACTGTCACATCTTCCAATCTGCGAAGCATCTGTTCAGAATCCAGATTTGTTCCAATGATTTCCTGTTCCGCCACATAGTCCATGATTTTCCATTGAGAATCAGAAATATCGGATATTTTTCGCCGTATTTGCTCCACTGCATCTTGAAAATCATCGTTTTTGATTCTATCATTCGCCACATTCTGCAAAATTCGACAAATTTCTGATGCTGTATGTTTGACATCTTTCCCTGCAACGCCTGTCTGAACAAAAGCCAATCCTGTCATGGTATCGCATGACATGGAAATATCGTAGCATAATCCCTGTTTTTCCCGAATTTCCTGAAACAACAGCCCATTGCCGCCGCCCAGCACTTCACAAAGTACCCTGAGAGAAAGAAAGGCTCTGTCCCAAGGATGCACACCGGAGTCAAACGCCAATACCAGTCGGGTCTGTCCCATATTGGCTTTTTCCGCGATTTTGCGGCAAAGAGCCTGTTTCCGGGAAGTCTGCTGAAATTCCCACAATTCTTTCCCTTGTAAATCCAATGCGCCTTTCCATTTCTTCAACATCTGTCTGCCGTCGCTGTCACCGCAGACATAAAGATATACTGGCGCATGTGCCAGCAAATCTTCATAAAAACTGCTGATATCCGCCGAAGTGAGCTTTTCCAAATCTTCCAGATACCCATCAGCACAAACGCCTGCACCTTCTCCTTCTGCCGCCAGCTCTCTGGCACGCTTTGCCGCAAAGGAGATTTTGTCATCTCCTTGAGCTTCTAGCCGCCGTCTTAAAATGGCTATACACCGTTCCACCGTTTCCGCAGGAAATTGGTTGTCTATTCGTTTTGGATGCTTCATCAATTGGAGCAGAAAATCCAGCACTTCTTTCTCTGACACATGCTTGGAAACTTCCATGGAGAAAGACAGCCATGCTTCTCCGCCTTTTTTGATGATCTGTACCTGCCACAGAGCGCCATAACATTCCTCTGCCGCTGCTGCCACTGCTGTCACAGAAGGATATTTCTCCGTTCCTTTTTGGAGCACTTCTGCCAGCAAAGCCAGCTTTGTGGCATTTTCCCGACGCAAAGGCACACGGAAAAAGCCCAGCAGGACGTTTGTCTTGAATTTCTTTCCATCTACGAAAAACATCCGGCATTGTTCCGCTTTCTTTGCCGTTGTATTCCTCATGCAATCACCTCATTTTGGTTTCTTTCCTCCTATTCTTTCCCGAAAGAGGAGAAAAAATCCAAAAAAACAGCAGAGCCTGCTGTTCAGACTCTGCTGTGTGCAATCTAATTTATTTCATCCATTTTCCATCCAGCAAATCTTTTGCATCTCTTGTCAGAGGGAAAATGTCGCTTCTATCGATGTATTCCAGAGAGAATTTTCGGTTCAGTGCGGCAAAATGTTTCAGACCAAAGGCAATACGATTCAAGTAAGAATAAACACCGATGGCACCTGTGGAGAAATTATTGGCTTCTTCGCCGTAAATATTCCGCAGTTCTCTCAAATCCGGGAACAATTCATCCACTGTGGAGCCGAACCGCTGGAGTTCTGTGGGGATATTTCCCGCTTCGATGAGTTCTCCCACTTTTTTGGCACTCATTGCCGCTGCCATGGATGCCCGGCAAATCCCGATGGCACTCACATAAGGTGCACCAAACGCCAAAGCTTTATAAACCTGATCTTCCATGGCAAAACCGCCTGTGATGGCAATATGGGGCAAACTCAAGCCTTCTTTTTCCATACGGGACATGATCTGCACCAGTTCACTTTCCATTGCCACTGTAGGCAGACACCATTCGTTCATCATTTTACAAGGGCTGTAACCAGAGCCGCCGCCTGCGCCGTCGAATGTAACCATATCCACCTGTGCCATGGACGCAATGCGCAATACCCGTTCCAAATCAGCCGGATCGTAGCCAGCCATTTTGAAATATACATTTTTCAAGCCAATGGCACGGAGTTCCTCAATGCGTTTGCAAAGGGATTCTTCATCCCACATAGGCAGTCTGCCATAAGAACGGAAGTTTTCCCCAAAGCCTGCTTTGTAGCGTTCCTGCACCTGCGGATCGGAAGGGTCAGGAATCACCAGCAGACCATTCTGCTGTGCCTTCAAAGCGTCTTCCAGCGTTGCCAGGCGGTTCACTGGCTGTGTGCCTTTTGCGGACTGACCGAATTTGATTTCAATGGCTTCACAGCCGCATTCCTTGATGGCGTATTCCGGTACACCAATGCGGTCATCGTCAATATTCACCTGCAAAATAATCTGCCCATATCCACGGTAATATTTTCGGAAAGCATCCAGAAATTCTTTCAGCTTCGGGCAATGTGCCACTTTGCCGTTTTCCAGACGCAGTGTAGGGTCTTTGGTTACGGCTCCTTCGCCGATGACGGTCAATACGCCGGCCATAGCCGCACCGCCAAAGTAATCCTGCCAGTTCAACTTAATCAGAGCAGGCAGAATGATGGGCAATTTCAATTTTACAGGATGGAGTGTGCCGATTTCTGTTTCCAGATTCACATCATGAATGGTTGCCTTATCGGAATCCGCTTCCGCACCCATAGCACCAAACACCCGCCCATTGATGTTGAAATGGGAGTAATCAATGGGATACTGTTTTTCCGATGCTACCTGATTGTCCCCGGTAGTGGTGGGATACACGGCATCTGCACCACGCACAGCAGACAAACCGATTTCACAAGTACCTACACAATCTGCTGTGCACATGGAGCACATACCGGAAAATGTGCAGGGATGAGCAGCATCTCTCAGTTTTGTTCTGTTGAAGGCAGAACCAAGCAAAGGACTATATGACATAACCAAGACCTCCTTATCGCATCATAATTTATCATAAAACTATGGTAACATTAAGGATGATTATTGTCAATTTTAACAATTCCTATATTTTTTCAGGAATTTATTTCTCATAACTGCGTATGCATTTTTGCAATGATATATGTTCATTTCGAATAATTGTATTGATAAAAACGCATACTTTCATTTCTGCCATGTCATGGCAAAATCTACAAAGGGCTGCCATGTCTGACGGAACAGACTGTTTTGCAGATAAACAAAATTCAGCTCCCGAAAAATATCAAAATTCAAAATTTCCAGAGGGAAAAGTCGCTTTTCTTCTAACCCCTGTTTCACCACCGGTTCATACAAAAACGTAATGCCAAGGCTGGCTTCCGTCATGGCTTTGATAGCTTGAAAATTGCTGATTTCCTGTACAGCAGAATAACTATGCACCGTAAAATTATTCTCTTTCAGCAATTCCTCCAGAATATCTCTGGTACCAGACCCAGGTTCCCGCAAAATCAATGGTTCTGTGTGGGTTTCCCATAAGGAAATAGATTTCCCACGCAAGGGACACGCCTTCCCGCAAACCCCCAAAAACCGCTCTCGTTTATAAAGGGTAAAATCATATTTTTCTTTATCAAAAAAGCCTTCTACAATGGCGAAATCAATTTTTCCTTCTTCCATCATGTGCAGCAGCTTTCCTGTGTTATCCACTGTCAAATGCAGGCGATACTGTGGATATTCCTGCAAAAAATCTACCATAATAGGCGGCAGCATGTAATCTCCGATGGTTTTTGTGGCACCAATCCGAAGATGGATTTCCGTATTTTCTTCCCGCTGCATCTCCTGCAGAATTCCTTGGGCATTTGCTGTCATTTGCTGGGCAAGGCGCCGCAGAGTTTCCCCTTTTTCCGTCAGACGCAGCACTTTCCCCTGATAGGAAAAAAGCCTACAGCCATAATATTCCTCCAGCCAGCGAATCTGCTGTGTCACAGCCGGCTGGGTAATATGCAGCGTTTCTGCCGTTTTGGTATAATTCATAATATCACAGAGCGCCAGAAACGTTTCCACGCGATTGTCCAGCATGATATTCTCCCCTTTCAAAACTTTTCCTCCATCATACCATATTTCTGCCCATGAAAAAAGCAGAGAAACCATTTGGGGCATCTTCATAAGAAAACAAAGAAAGCCAAAATCCTTATCATTGCAAAAGATTTTGGCTTTCTTATTTTAAGATTTTATTTAATATATTTTCTTCTGAAGACCGCCGTCGCAATTCCTCTTAAGAAATCAAGAAAAAGGAAAATCTATGTTTTCTTAAGAGGAAGTTGCTTTTGGTCTCTCTGCTTCCAATTCATTTTTATGCTGCTGCCAATGCTTCCGCAGGTACTTCAAAGTCAGGTACTGCGTCAAAGTTGCTGCATGTCATGTGTACCAAAGTTTTGGAAATGGTAACAGGATTTTCTTCTCCGCCACTCATAACATCCATAATTCCCTGCATCATGGCTGTCATATCCAGTTCGTACTGCATCACATAGCCATCGTCACTGATCCACAGTTTTACAGGCATACCTTCTACGCTGTCCATGAGGGTAACCAGATCATCTGCGGAAATACCCAAGCCAGCAGTTGTAGATTCGATACCGGAGTTTTTCAGAGCTTCTTCCATAGCGTCGCCTGTCAGCAGACCTTCAATCACTGTTGTCTTGTTACCGTTGATTTCTTCTGTACCTGTGACCTTGAAGGCCTCAATGTTTTTCAGATACAGATCCATATTCTGTCCTGCGTTGTACTGAGAAACGTCTGCACTTGCCATAGGCTGGTGAATCCATTCTCCGTCCACCTGCATATATGCATCCACAGTATCACCGTTCTGTACTGCATACATTTCATATGTCTGCAACGCTTCGTCGTTCAATGTCATGCTGATGGTCATATTGGTTTTGAAGGGATCCAGCTTCAAATCCATATCAGATTTTACCACGGACTTCATGGATTCTTCTTGAAAAGCCATATCCATCTGTACTTCCATCTGGGCAGACATACTTGTCACTTGCGCCATTGTGTCATTTGCTTTCTGCAGCAATGCTTCTACGTCTGTTGACTGTTTCGCACCACAGCCTGCTGCTGTAGCTGCCATTGCCAGTGCCATAGCCAATGCAAAAATTCTCTTTTTCATTTACCTGTCCTCCTTTGGGTTGGTCTTGATTAAATTTGATTTTCTGCATCATACCATAAACAACAGAGGTTTGTCCGCAAATTCTCTTTTCGGTAAGAATTTCTTAAAAGAACATTAGGAAATTTCCACTGCTATCTAATATTATGCATCATTTTCGAAACAATCTATACAAAAACAGTATACATTATATCATTTCCTGACAGAACTCCTCAAATTCCACTGCTCCTGACGTAATTTCTTTCGGTATTTCAAAATCAGATATCTCATTGAAATTACTGCATGTCACCCGCAGCTTTGTTTTTACGATTGTCTGGAAGTTTTCTTCTGTGCCGCTGAGATTGTCCAGAGCTGCCTGCATCCTGTCTGTCATATCAAATTCATAACAAATCAAATAACCATCGGGACTGATCCAAAGACTGACAGGCAATTCCTTCATATCTTTCAGTTCAGTATACAATTCGTCTAAACTCCATCCCAAACCACCGAATATCAGATCAATACCCGAGGTTTCCAAAACTTTTTCCATAGCTTCTCCAGTCAATACACCGGAAATTTTTGTCGTTTGTATTCCATTGATTTCCTCTGTACCATCCACTACAAAAAACTGAGATGATTCAGAAACAGATCCTTCTGCATCCAGATGTTGTACTGAGAAATATCTGCCATGGTTCCTGCTTCGTGAACCCATTTTCCTTCCGTTTCCGAATAAGTATCTATATCTTCGCCGTTTTCCACAGCGTACGTGCCATATCTCTGTGCCACTTCACCATTGCGTATAACAACAACATCCACATTTGCTTTGAAAGGCTTCGCTATGGTATCTATTTCCGATTGTATGATAGTACTGGTGATTTCTCCATCAAAGGCAACATCCATCTGTCGTTCCGTCGTCACAGACATACTTTCTACCTGTGACATGGTTCCATTTGCCTTTTGCAGCAATGCCTCCGTGTCCGGCGTTGGCGTTCTACTTCCTACTGCCATAACTGCCGCTGTCAAAATGCCCGTAATGATTTTTCCGCTGATTAGCACGAATTTTTCCTCCCCGTTTGTATCATAAATCGCACCTATATGCATCATATCACAAAAACATTTGTCTATCCAATGGATGTGGCATTTTTCTTCGCATATAAAAACAGAGCAATTCATTCCAGATTGCTCTGCCTAAAATCATTCCATTTTTATGCCGCATCCAGCACTTCTGCAGGGATTTCAAAATCCGGCACTGTATTGAAATCTCCATAGGTCATCTGCTCTACATACGCGCCATAAGACCAATCGTCCACAGGTTCTGCCTCAGGATCCGCACCTGAACGCATCCCATTCATCAGCGCCGTTGCATCTATTTCATGCCGCAGTATATAGCCATCTTCCGTAATCCAAAGTTTGATGGAAGCATCTACATCCACTTTGCCTTCCCGGATATCTGCCCATTCTTCACCGCTGTCCGCCATATCTTTGCCATCCAGAATGCCGGTCACCACTGTTGCAGAAACACCATTGATTTCCTCTGTACCAACGTTCTGTGCAGACTGAAGTTTTGTCAAATATAAATCCAAATCCGCAAGAGCCTGCTCTCCAATAAATTCCTCAGCCCCATAGGAATCCGCAAACACATCCCCCACTGTTATCATATAAGTATGAACCATGCCATCTCGTTCTTCCGCATATTGTTCTTCTGCGTCCACAACCTCTGAGCCTTCTCCCAGCATTACCTTTGTTTTGTAATGCATTTTAAAGGGATTCATGAAAATCTCCTGATTCCGCCAGATCATTGTTGTTTCTGTTTCAGAATCATTTTTCATGACAATTTTCGTTTCTGAATCTGCGGATAAACTTTCCAATTTCGACATAGTGCCCTGTGCTTTTTGCAAAATGGCAGTTGTATCATCCCCTTTTTCAGTGCCGCAACCAGCTGCTCCAACAGCCAGAATCAAACCCGCTGCCATTGCCATAATCTTTTTCCTGTACATAATTTCTTCCTCCCTTCAAACGAAGCCCCTGTTTTTTATCATCATATCACAAAAAAACATCACCACTGGCTTTATTCGAATTTGTTAAGAAATATGTAACAATCTTTTAGGACTTTTTCTTCTGCAACGCCTGACCGCCTGTGCAATAAGGGAACAGGAAACATTCCGCACACTTGGGTCTGCGGGCAATGCAAATTTTTCTGCCGTGGGCGATCATCTGGGTGTTAATATCAATCCATTTATCCTTTGGCACAATCTTCATCAAATCAAACTCAATTTTCACAGGGTCTTGATTTTTGGTCAATCCCAGCAGATTAGATACCCGCTTCACATGGGTATCCACTACGATGCTGGGGATACCATACCAATTGCCCCGCACCACATTAGCCGTCTTTCTGCCAACGCCAGCCAGAGAAGTCAGTGCATCCAAATCAGAAGGCACTTCCCCGCCAAACTCTGTCAGAAGTTTCTGGCAGCAGGCAATGATATTCTTCGCCTTGTTATGATAAAAGCCAATGGAATGGATATCCTGTTCCAGCTCTGCCTGATTTGCTTCCGCAAAAGCCTGAATGGATGTATATTTCTGGAACAGGTCTTTTGTAACCAGATTCACTCTATCGTCTGTGCACTGGGCAGACAGGATGGTGGCAATGAGCAGCTGCCATGGATTTTCGTGATTCAGATAACATTTTGTCGGACCATAGTGCTCCCGCAGCAAATCTAATATGATAGTAACCTTTTCTTTTTTTGTCATAATCTTTTGCTCCTTCCCGAAAAAGAAATATTTCCCGCAAACAAGGAAGATTTCCCGAGAAATATTTCCCAAAGTCTTTTATTTTCATGGTTTCTGTCTTTTTGTCAGTAAAAAAGATGTTGGATTTTATTATACCATAGTTTTTCGATTCATGAAAACACGAATTATGCATACCGTATACACAAATAAAACATCGTGCATTTTCCGATTTTGCATTGACTTTGCATATTTTCTCAGTATAATGAAATTCATTCATATTAATTTATTTTTTATTTTTATTCATTAAAGAGGTGGTATTATGGCAACAAGCAACAAAGAATTCCGCACCTCTGGGGCACTGAAAATACTGCTTCCCGGCATTGTTTTACAGTCTGTCCTCATGGGCGGCGGATACGCTACAGGGCGTGAAATCATTGAATACGGCGGCAAGTTCGGCGCTTATGGCTGGGTATCAGGTTTATTTACATTTTTTACCTTTGCGGTTATCGCTGTTCTGACTTTTGAACTGGCGCGCATCTATCGTATTTATGATTATAAATCCATCTTGAAACAGATCATTGGCAAGGCATGGCCAATTTATGATATTTTATACGTTATCCTGCTGTTTTTGATCATCTCCATCATGGCTTCTGCCACCGGGGAAATTTTACAGCAAACCATCGGTTTAAACTACATGGTCGGCGTTGTTATCCTGATTTTGATCGTAGCATTCCTGAACTTCTTCGGCAGTGCTTTCATCGCAAAATTTGAAACATACGGCACCATTGCCCTTTATGCGGCATACATCATTTTCACCATTATGGTTATCACAGCAAACAAAGATAACATCGTCACAGTCATGGCAACACAGGACACCAGCTACGTGGAAAACGCAACACTGCCTATGGCAATGCTGACAGGGATCATTTATGCATCTTATAACCTTTCTGCAGTCCCTGCTGGTCTGTTCACACTGCGTGCCCAGACAAAACGGAGCGAATCCATCATTTCCGGTATCATTGGTGCATTGCTTATGACAATCCCCTGGTTCCTGACATACTTCGCAGTTATGGGTTACTATCCCGATGACACCATCATCGGTGCATCTGTTCCTTGGTTGGTAATGCTCCAATCTGTTTCCGACAGCAATATTCCTGTTTTGGTATTCGGTGTTGTAGCCGGCTGGACATTGATCGAAACAGCTACCGGCATGATTCACGCTTTGTTGGAACGTCTGGATCACAGCCTGGAAGAAAAAAATCAGGAGCCGCTTTCTCCTAAGAAACGTGGTCTCATTACAGCAGCAATTCTGATTGTAGCGATGCTGTTCTCTAAAATCGGTATCATCAATCTGATCAGCATGGGTTATTCCGCTCTTGCTTACGGCTTCATCCTGTTCTATCTGCTGCCTCTGGTGACAGTTGGTCTTTACAAAGTCATCAAGAACGGCAAAGTACCCAAAAAGGACTGATTTTGCTTCCAAAACACGACATTCTTCTGGATGTCGTGTTTTTCATAAAGTTTGATTATTTTCGGATATTTAACCATATTTAGGAGGTTTTTCATATGAATTTGAGAATCAATCGCAGCATTGCAGAGCAGACAAAAGTCAGCTACGCCATTGAATCTGCAGGTCCCTTGCCTTACGACATTGACTGCGGCGAAGGCATCAACACCGTTATGGTGCCCCCTGCTGCAAAACAGGCATTCAAAGAACTGGATTTCGAAATGATGCGTCCTTATCCTCATTCTGTTGACGTCAAAGACAGCATCATCCAGTACTGGAAGGACTACTGCCCTCTGAATTACAAACGAATCGTTCTTTGTGACGGTTCTGTAGGCGGATTATACCTGCTCAATCGTCTGTTCCTGGAAAGAGGCGATTCTGTATTGGGCATCGCTCCCCAATTCTCTGAATATGTGACAGATGTGAGAATGTACGGCACCAATGTTACCGGTGTACCTCTGAAAAAAGAAAACAACTACCGTTTCTCTGTAGAAGATCTGCTGGCAGCACTGACACCTGACCACAAGCTGATCTACATCGATAACCCCAACAACCCTACTGGGCAGGCAATTCCCCTTTCCGACATCGAAACCATTCTGGCAGCTGCCAATAAAAACGGCACCGCTGTCATTATCGACGAAGCTTATGGCGAATACATTCCCAAGAAAAACTCCGCCGTTTCTCTGTTGGATAAATACGAAAATCTCATTGTTGCAAGAACATTCTCCAAAGGCTTCGGTCTGGCAGGTCTGCGTGCCGGTTATCTGCTGATTCCCGAATGTCTGGCACCTTACATTGCCAACATCACAAACCCTTACTGCATGACAGAATTCGCCAGAAGCGTTGCATCTAAAACCATTCTGGATGAATCCTTCCTGGAAATTCTCCAGAGCAAAACAGCAGAAATGAAAAAACAGATGTACCGTCCTTGGAAAAACCTTTCCATTGCCCACACCTGCGACACCGTTTCCATCAGCATGATCACCCACCAGAACCCTGAAATCGATCTGGCGGCAGAATTCGCTAAACGCAGAATTCTAGTCATCTCCGGCAACGATTTCGAAAACATCGGACAAAACTCCGTTCGTCTGCGTGTTCCCGAAGAAAAAGACATGCCCGCTGTTTTGAAAGCCATGGAAGAAATTGACCAGCTGTAACAGAAAGTTTTTCCAACTCTGCGTTGACAAAGATTTTTTCCTATACTATGATGGACAGAGGAAAGGATTGGTGTATGGAAATGTCACAGAGCATATTAAAAAACGCAGATTTGAAATCCACAAAAAAGCGCTGTCTGCTGCTTTCGATTCTCCAGACAGAAGACCGCGCCATGACAGCTGAAGAACTATTGGAAAAAGCCACGCCCATTCTGCCCATGAACGCTTCTACGGTATATCGTACTTTGAATACATTGACAGAAAAAGGAGTCCTGAGCAAAAGCCTGCGTAAAGACGGCAAATCCTATTTTTCATTGGAAAAACACGATCATCATCATCGTTTGGTCTGCACCGTCTGCCGCAAAGTCATTCCTGTTGACTCCTGCCCTCTGAAAGAGCTGGAAGAAGATCTGGAAGCAAAAACAGGCTTCCGCATCACTGGACATACCCTGGAATTCAGCGGTATCTGCCCAGAATGCAGAAAATCAAATGGGCTTTAAACAAACGTAAATAGAAACAGCCAGTATTTCCCCTAGAAAATACTGGCTGTTTTTTATTTACAGCATTTCTTTACGATCCAGAATCATAAAGATACGAACCATATCCTCTGACAGATTCAGATTTCCATTCTCATCTCCGCTGAGTACACCTTCATCCACCAGTTTTTTGATGATTTCCTTGCCGTAGGGCAAATCCTCGATTTTCTGATATCGTTTCACTTCCTCATCCCCTTCCGTTTCCTCCTTGTAAGTCACGCCGAAATAACTGCATACGCCTTTGCAGATGCCTTCTGCACATTGCTTCCGATACTCCTCTGAAAGAAGCAGTTTTGCTTCCTCCCGATTGGTCATAAAGCCCCCTTCAATGAGAACTGCCGGCATTTTCGTTGCCCGCAGCACATAAAGATCTGCGCTTTTTTTCACGCCTCTGTTTTTTCTGCCGCATGCTTTTACCAATGCTTCATGAACCTTTCCCCCAAAGTCCACAGTCTTGGTATCCGCCTTTTCATAAATCCAGCTTTCTACGCCATTTGCGTCATTCCAATCACTGCCAAAGGCATTGGCATGGATGCTGATATACGCATCTGCTTTTGCGTCATTTGCCCGTTTGACGCGGGTCTGCAAAGATGTGTCCTCATCCCCCGGCGCCACTGCAAGGACACGAAAACCGCATCTTTTCAGCGCGTCCATTAAATAAGACGCTACTGCCCGATTATAGGCGTTTTCCGGCATATAACTGCCGTCAGGGAACAAGGGTGTGCGCTTGCCAGCCGTTTTCATACCATGACCATCATCTACTGCCACACAAAACATCTCATCTGCTCCTTTCTATTAATTTTTCTTTTCATCGGAAATCCCTTTAGTGGTTGGGTCAGTCAGTACCCCCAGTACTGCTAGAAATGCCGTTGCCAGCAGATAAGGATTGGCAAAGAGCGCTTTCACCTCATCACACAGCACCTGCCAGCTGGTAAGCATTTCAGGATTTGCTCCTGTTGCTGTCAGCACCACGCCCACCAGCCCCACCCAAAACCAAGGGTTTGTCAGTCGTTTCTTCCATTCCAGTTTCATTTGTATTCCCCCCTTTCATACTATGCGTACTCGTCCAAACGGTGATGGGCAGATTTTGCGCTGCTTTCTACGGCGGATAAACGGCCTTCATGGTCTTTCAAAGACGCTTTGATGCCTTCCAGATCTTTCTGCATACCAAGAATCATATCCAGTTTCGCATCCACACCACCTCTCCATGCGGCATCTTTCTCCACGGATTTATCCCGGCTCTGGACAAAACTGAGAACACCCAACAGTCCGCCCAGCACGGACAGCGCCAGCCCAATTTCCAGTTCCATATCCTCCCTCCTTTCCCGGACAAAAGGAGCATAACGGAAAAAAAGTCCCGCTGCGTCCCAACTTTTCTGCATAAAAACCTGCTAACAAAAGTCAAGACCTTTTCGCAGGTTTTTTAAATGTTCTCAACTAAATAAAAATCTCCACGACAATTAGACCGGCTCAAAATCCGGTCTGTTGTTTTCTTGGGTTTATTTTCTTTTATTTTCGGTATACTTCCATCACTCTCGCATAGTAGATTCTCAAAAACTTATTTAATCCTGCTATCT
>NZ_JADCKK010000029.1:0-30675 GCF_014982935.1 Anaerotignum lactatifermentans
TAATAACCATCGAATCAAAGCAAAGTTAAAGGGCTTGCCACCTGCAATTTACAGACAACAAGCCCTTCTGGCTTCTTAAACAATTTTAATTTGAAAATATTGTCTAACTTTTTGGGTTCAGTTCATTATATGGGGGATTTCAGCTTTTTCATGTTTACTGAGATTTTGTTTGATGTGCGTTTTTCTGAAGGCGCCGTTTCATGCTGTTTGTTTTGTAAAAAATGCAGGATTTATATTGACATATGTCATAAACGGAGTATACTGAAGGAGTAAGTAACATATGTCGAAAACAGGAGGTGTCATATGCCCAGACCGAGAAAGTGCAGAAGGGTTTGCGCCATGCCAAAGAGCAGCCGTTTTGGTCCTTTGAATGGAAGCTGCTGCGGCGAGGTGGTCATGACCGTAGATGAGTATGAAACCCTGCGGCTCATTGATCTGGCGGGATATACCCAGGAAGAATGCGCGGCACAGATGGGCGTTGCCCGGACAACGGTGCAGGGGGTATATAACGACGCCAGACGAAAAGTGGCTGAGTCCCTGGTAGACGGCAAGGTGCTTGTGATCAAAGGCGGCGACTACGACCTTTGCGAAGGCACCGCAAGACCCTGTGGCAGAAAATGTCATCCCATCTGCTGCAAAAAAGATGAAAAACACGAAGGAGATGTAACCTTATGAGCGAAAATTGTTCCCATAACTGCGGCAGCTGCTCCTCTAACTGCAGCAACCGCAAACCGGCGGATTTTCTGGTAGCACCAAATCCCCACAGCAGCATTAAGAAAGTCATCGGCGTTGTCAGCGGCAAAGGCGGCGTTGGTAAATCTATGGTTACCAGCACACTGGCAGTCCTGACCCAGAGAAAAGGCAAACAGACAGCCATTCTGGATGCA
Organism: Anaerotignum lactatifermentans; assembly: GCF_014982935.1. Lineage (NCBI taxonomy): Bacteria > Bacillati > Bacillota > Clostridia > Lachnospirales > Anaerotignaceae > Anaerotignum > Anaerotignum lactatifermentans. The sequence continues at coordinate 888 of NZ_JADCKK010000029.1, forward strand.
GATATCACAGGTCCTTCCATTCCCAAGGCTTTTGGTATGAAGGAAAAAGCTTACGGCACAGAACTGGGTATGATGCCCTGCAAAACAAAAACAGGCATTGACGTTATGTCCGTAAACCTGCTGCTGGATAACGAAACAGACCCCGTTGTATGGAGAGGTCCTGTCATTGCGGAAACAGTCAAACAGTTCTGGCGCGACGTTGTATGGGAAAATGAAGAATATATGTTCATCGACATGCCCCCCGGAACAGGTGATGTTCCTCTGACTGTATTCCAGTCCATCGCCATTGATGGCATCATCATCGTAACTTCCCCTCAGGAACTGGTTGGCATGATTGTTGACAAAGCAGTAAAAATGGCAGAAATGATGAACGTACCAATTTTGGGTATTGTCGAAAATATGTCTTATTTCGTTTGTCCTGACTGCGGCAAGAAACATCAGATCTTCGGTGAAAGCCATATCGAAGAAATTGCGGCAAAACATAACATTCCCGTTGTATGTAAACTGCCCATCAATCCTGAAATCGCTGCAAGATGTGACAATGGGGAAGCAGAAAGCTATGAAGGCGAATGGCTGAATCCCATGATTGACTTTTTGGAAAAAATTTGAGGAGGAACTATCATGAAAACAAGAGTAGCAGTTACTTATGAAAACGGCCAGGTATTCCAGCATTTTGGCCATACAGAACAGTTCCAGATTTTCACTGTAGAAGACGGCAAAATCCTGTCTGACGAAATCGTATCCACCAACGGCAGCGGTCACAGCCTGCTGGCAGACTTCCTGGTAGTACAGGGTGCAACCGTTCTGATCTGCGGCGGCATCGGCGGCGGCGCAAAAATGGCGCTGGCACAGAAAAACATTTCTGTATTCGGCGGTGTAACAGGCGAAACAAGAAAAGTGGTTGAAGATTATCTGGCAGGCACACTGCTGTTCAATGCAAATGCAGAATGTGCAGACCATCACCACCACGACCATGAAAACTGCGGTGAACATGATCACCATTGCGGCGGTCACTGCGGTCACTAAACAGCATACTTTTTGAAATCTATAAGGAGTCGAAACTTCCATTTTCAGATATGGAGTTTCGGCTCTTTCTTTGTTTGATTTGAAAAAATAATAGTTTTCTTACCTATTTATAAATGTTTTCATAAGAAAAATAAATTTTTTGCAAAAAGACATGGGATTTCATTTTTTTGTGGTATCATAATACCATTACAAAAAAGCGGGACAGGAGGCGGAGAAATGCAAGGGACATTATATACAGGCGGAACCATCTATACCATGGAGCCGGGTGTGTCCGTGGTGGAAGCGGTACTGGTGGAAAATGGACGAATTCAGGCAGTAGGCAAAAGAGCGGAGCTGGCAAAAGACGCGGAGAAAGTTGTGGATTTGGAAGGAAAAACCATGCTGCCGGCATTTATTGACAGCCATAGCCATTTGATGGGTGTGGCAAACGGTATGCTGCAGGTGGATTTGGCAGAAGCGTCCTCTTTTGCAGAAGTGAAGGAACGGATTGAACATTTTATCCGGGAAAATCAGGTGCCTAAAGGAAAATGGGTGCTTGCGAAGGGCATCAATCATGGAAATCTGAAAGAAAAACACCTGCCGGAAAAAGCATTTCTGGATGGAATCACTGCGGAACATCCCCTGCTCATTCAGCATACCTCTGGTCATTCCGGTGTGCTCAATTCCATGGGGCTGGCAGAATTGGGTATTACAGAAACAACCACTGATCCGGAAGGAGGACGTATTGACTTTGGGACAGGTTTGCTGGAAGAAAACGCCCTCATTCAGAATATGGATAAGTTTCCTCTGCCGACAGGAGCGGAGCTGGTATCTGCTTTTGAAAAAGCACAGCACTTATATGCTTCCAAAGGCATTACCACTGTTCAGGAAGGTATGTTTGTGGAGCAGATCAAAGGCATTTATGCCATGCTCTATGAACAGAACCGACTGTGGCTGGATGTAGTAGCATATATGGATTTGAAAAATAGTCCCGAACTCATTGATGCTTTCCCCTCCTGCAAAGGGGAGTATGACCACCATTTGAAAGTGGGCGGCTACAAAGTTTTGCTGGATGGTTCTCCTCAGAGCAAGACCGCATGGGTGACGAAACCTTATACCGATGGCACTAAGGGGTATCCTATGCTTTCCGACGAAGAACTGGAACCGTTGGTAGAACGGGCAGTACGGGAACAGCAGCAGCTTTTGATGCATGCCAATGGGGATGCGGCCGCTGACCAGTATTTGCGGGTATATGAGAAAGTGATGAAAAAATGGGGCCCCGGCATTCGTCCTGTTTTGATTCATGGACAGATTATGCGCCATGACCAAGTGAAGGAACTGGCAAGACTGGGCATCACGCCATCCTTTTTCCTTGCTCATGTGTACCATTGGGGCGATGTGCATATGGAAAATCTGGGCATGGAACGAGCAAGACGCATCAGCCCTGTGAGAGATGCCGAGGAAAAGCAGATTCCTTTCACACTGCACCAAGATTCTCCTGTGATTCCGCCGGATATGATGGAAACGGTTTGGTGTGCTGTGAACCGGAAAACGAAAAACGGTGTTGTGCTGGGCGGAGAACAGAAGTTGTCTGCTTATGAAGCTTTGCAGGCAATTACCATCCATGCGGCAAAACAGTATGGGGAGGAACAGGAAAAAGGCACCATTGCTCCTGGCAAGCGGGCGGATTTTGTGGTGCTGGACAAAGACCCCATGACAGCAGAACCGAACGATATACGAAACATACAGGTCATGATGACGGTCAAAGACGGTCAGACCATTTATCAGGTATAAGGAGGAGAAGGCTTGGGAAGAAAAAAGAAAATTGCGGCATTATGCGGCGGTATCGCAGTGGCAGCAGTCATTGGTTATGCCGCTTATGTACTGCTGACTTATCACCGAATTCCTGACGGGAAAGAAACTGGAATTGAGAAAAAAGCGGAAAGTCATGTACTGAAAGAAGAACAATCTTATACAATTTCTAGCTACAACATCGGTTTTGGGGCATATACGCCCGAATTTACGTTTTTCATGGATGGCGGCAAGCAATCTGTCGCAGAAAGTCCAGAAAGCGTTGTAGCCTGCGTAAAAGGGGCAGGAGAGGAAATTGCGGAAATTGCACCGGATTTTGCCTTATTTCAGGAAGTGGATCTGGATTCCACCAGAAGTCACCACATCAATGAATACGGTATGTTGAAAGAATTTTTCCCGGCACAGGACACCACATTTGCTGTCAATTATGATTCTGCATACCTGATGGTGCCGCCTTGGGAGCCTCATGGGAAATCCCTGTCTGGTATGGCTGTTTTTTCATCTTATCCCATAGAAAGCGCCATCAGAAGAAGCTTGCCTATTCAGGAAGATTTCAAAAAACTGCTGGATTTAGACAGATGTTATCAGGTGGTGAAAATTCCCGTGGAAAATGGGAAATATCTCTGCCTGTATCATGTACATCTTTCTGCTTATGGTCATGATGATTCCGTGCGGGCAGGGCAGATTGGCATGCTGACGGCGGACATGCAGGCAGAACGGGAAAAGGGCAACTATATTGTCTGCGGCGGTGACTTCAATCATGAAATGTGCGAGAAGTCTCAGGAAGGAGAAGCCTACAGCTGGGCACATATTTTCCCCAGAGAAATGCTGCCGGAAGGCTTTACCGTTGCCATGGATACGCTGACTGAGGAACAGAAGGCGGATATGCCCCAGAGCACCCGTTATACAGACATTCCCTATGACTCGGAAACTTCTTTCCAGGCAACCGTAGATGGATTTTTGATTTCGGATAATGTGGTATGTGAAAGTCTGGAAGTCATTGATACAGGATATGAATTTTCTGATCATAATCCTTTGGTGATGACTTTCCAGCTGAAAGAAATTTCAAAATAAAGCATGGTTTTTGAAAAAGTGTGGAATTTTTTCCACACTTTTTTCGTATGGTAAAAAAGAATAGAGGGATTTTTAGATAAAATGAATGAAATTAATTACATTTAAAAGAATATAATTCAGTAGAATGCAAATAAAAATGCACATTGTATACTTCTGTGAAAAATTAACCGATTGCCATCCGCCTGTGGTGGAAAGTTGTGCTTCATTGACAGAATCACTTGATTTCATGGGGTTAGAGGCTGAAAAATTCCATAGAAAATGGAGAAAAAATGCTATATTTTTTACATATTTTTACATTTTAGGTATAAAGAAACTGTTAAAATATGGAATTCTCTATTGCAGAATTTACAATTTCTGGATAAAATGGCAGTGAGTTCTAATCAATTTATATGAAGGAGATACCCAGCAGGAACCGCGGCTTGCCGGGCGTCTCTGCGAACCAAAGGACTTATATTTTTAAACTAGGGAGGGAATTAATATGATGGACGTTATTTCTAGTATCCAAGGGGTTGTATGGGGACCCGTCATGCTGGTACTGTTGTTCGGTACACACGTATTCCTGACACTGCGTACAAGAGTGATCCAGAGATATGTGTTCAAAGGCATCAAGCTCTCTGTAACACCTGATAAAGAAGCAAGCGGTGACGTATCCGGTTTTGGTGCGCTGGCAACTGCATTGGCAGCGACCATTGGTACCGGTAACATCGTCGGCGTCGCTACAGCGATCGCATCCGGTGGTCCCGGTGCGGTATTCTGGGTATGGCTGACAGGCTGCTTTGGTATGGCTTCCAAATACGGCGAAGCGATTCTGGCAATCAAATACAGAGTAAAAGGGAAAGACGGCGGTCTGATCGGTGGTCCCATGTATGCTCTGGAAAGAGGTTTGAAACAGAAATGGCTGGGTATTTTGTTTGCACTGTTTGCAGGTTGTGCGTGCTTCGGTATCGGTAATGGTACACAGGGCAACTCCATTTCCAGCATGGTACAAGATACCTTCGGCGTTTCTCCTTATATCACAGGTGTGGTTCTGACAATCCTGACAGGTATCGTTATCATCGGCGGCGTTAAGTCCATCGCAAGAGTATGTGAAAAACTGGTTCCTTTCATGGCTGGTTTCTACATCATCGGCTGTATCATTATCCTGATTTTGAACCATGATTTTGTATGGCCCGCAGTGAAGACAATCGTTACAAGCGCGTTTACACCTCGTGCAGCAGGCGGCGGTTTTGTTGGTGCTACCGTTATGATGGCAATCCGTTTTGGTATTGCCCGTGGTCTGTTCACAAACGAAGCTGGTTTGGGTTCTGCGCCTATCGTTGACGCGGCAGCTGCAACCAGAAACTCCGTTCGTCAGGGTCTGATCGCCATGACTGGTGTATTCTGGGATACCATTATCGTATGTGCTTTGACAGGTCTGGTTCTGGTTTCTTCTATCCTGAAGAACCCCGAAAGTCTGGCTGGTTTGACAGGCGGCGCACTTTCTTCCGCAGCTTTCGCAAGCATTCCTGTTGTAGGTCCTATCGTATTGACAGTTGGTCTGATTTGTTTCGCATGGTCTACCATCCTTGGCTGGAGTTACTACGGTGAAAGATGCTGGGTATATCTGTGTGGTCAGAAAGCAATCATGCCTTTCCGTATCATCTATACACTGGTCGTATTTGTTGGTTCCGTTATGACACTGGACGCAGTTTGGGGTATCGCGGATATTCTGAATGCATGTATGGCATTCCCCAACTTGATTGCTCTGCTTGGTCTGAGTGGTGTTATCGTAGCTGAAACCAAGAAATATCTGTTCAGCGACAATATGGATGGTTGGTCTGATGATGAAATTCCCGTTGTGGATAAATAAGATTTGCTACCATAAAGAGCAGAAAAAAGCAATTATATAAACTGAACAAAAATGAAGCGGCTGTACGATTGAAATGCGTACAGCCGCTTTTTTTACGCATAAATTGGAAAAAAATTCCAATTTTTTTGAAAAAATATACATTTGTGCAAAGTGAGAATTTACATTTTTTTCCAGTGTCCGTTTTAGGAAGTACAAATGTGCGTGATAATCGCCTAAATTGGGCTTTTTTTTGTTTGATTTTGATAATTCGCAATGGGTTTTGCAAGGTGGATTTTGTTAGAAGTATATTAAAAATTTTTCACAAATAAAATTTACTCGTTCAGAATATATTAATAAAAAAGGTATAAAAAAATGCGAATCATTTAATAAGAATTGTATATTTTTGTATCGAAAGAAGGTTTTTAGTAAATTTCTTTCGTAAAAAACTTCTTGTAATTTCTGAAAAATAAGATAAAATAGTAACAGGTGAGGGAATCGACAAGGTATACATAATCAGAATAGACAAAAACCGAAGATGTTTTCGTGGGACATTGTAAGGTTTGCTATTTTGAAAATGTAAAGTCGGTTTCTGCCAACGAAATTATTTTATATTTCATAAAATGGGAGGGAATTAATATGATGGATGTTATTTCTAGTATCCAAGGCGTAGTATGGGGTCCAATTATGCTCGTATTACTGTTTGGTACACACGTATTCCTGACACTGCGTACAAGAGTGATTCAGAGATATGTATTCAAAGGCATCAAGCTTTCCGTAACACCCGACAAAGAAGCAGAAGGTGACGTATCCGGTTTCGGCGCGCTGGCAACTGCACTGGCAGCGACCATCGGTACCGGTAATATCGTCGGCGTTGCTACAGCGATCGCATCCGGTGGTCCTGGTGCGGTATTCTGGGTATGGCTGACAGGCTGCTTCGGTATTGCTTCCAAATATGGTGAAGCTGTTTTGGCTATCAAGTACAGAGTTAAAGGTAAAGACGGCGGTATGATCGGTGGTCCTATGTATGCTCTGGAAAGAGGTCTGAAACAGAAATGGCTTGGCATTCTGTTCGCGCTGTTCGCTGGTTTTGCCTGCTTCGGTATCGGTAACGGTACACAGGGTAACTCCATTACAAACATGGTAGAAAATACATTTGGTATTTCTCCTGTTATCTCCGGCGCTGTCATCACAGTTCTGACAGGTCTGGTTATCCTGGGCGGCGTTAAGTCCATCGCTAAAGTATGTGAAAAACTGGTTCCTTTCATGGCTGGTTTCTACATCATTGGTTGTATCATCATTCTGTTCCTGAACGGTTCTTATGTACTGCCCGCACTGAAACTGATCGTTACAAGTGCATTCACACCTCAGGCTGCAGGCGGCGGCTTCATCGGTTCCACAGTTATGATGGCAATTCGTTTTGGTATTGCACGTGGTTTGTTCACTAACGAATCCGGTCTGGGCTCCGCTCCAATCGTTGACGCGGCAGCCGTTACCAGAAACCCCGTTCGTCAGGGTCTGATCGCCATGACTGGTGTATTCTGGGATACAGTTATCGTATGTGCTCTGACAGGTCTGGTTCTGGTATCCTCTATCATGAAAGACCCCGCTGGTATGACTGGTCTGACTGGTGGCGATCTGTCTTCCGCAGCATTTGGCAACATCCCCGTTATCGGGCCTATCGTATTGACAGTTGGTCTGATCACTTTCGCATGGTCCACAATCCTTGGTTGGAGCTACTATGGTGAAAGATGTTGGGTATACCTGTGTGGTCAGAAAGCAATCATGCCTTTTCGTATCGCATGGACAATCGTTGTATTCATCGGTTCCGTTGTCAGCCTGGACCTGATCTGGGGTATCGCGGACATCCTGAATGCTTTGATGGCATTCCCCAACTTGGTTGCTCTGCTTGGTCTGAGTGGCGTAATCGCAGCAGAAACCAAGAAATATCTGTTCAACAACAATATGGATGCATGGTCTGATGACGAAATCCCCGTTGTTGACAAATAATCAAAATCTTATCCTACCACGAATGAAAAGGCGGCTTTTAAAAGCCGCCTTTTTTATGTTTCTTTTTATATTCTCGATAGGGAGAGAGTGATTGTTTTTTGGAAAAAGAAAAAGAGCTGTTCATTTGAACAGCTCCTAACGTGAGTGACATGATTCGAACACGCGACCTTCTGATCCGTAGTCAGACGCTCTATCCAGCTGAGCTACACTCACATACGTGATTCACGCAAGAAATATAATACAAGAAAGTACATGTTTTGTCAATAGATTTTTTTAGTTTCTTTATGTATTTTTGAGGGGACAATCTGAAGCCCCTCAAAAATACAATTTTATTGTGTATTAGGAACGGTGTCTGGGCAGGAACGACAGTCTTTCTGCAATATGAGAAGAATAAGAACGACTGCGGTGTGCCAGCTTTTTGGGTATTTTTGAAATACGATGGGCAACTCTTGTGCCTTTGATGACGGGCAAAGAGGGCAGTGGAATATTTTCTGCATTCTGGCATGCCCTTACGACTTTCTGATACAGTCCCTCCACATGGTTGCCAAAGGTTTCCACGGAAAGGCTTTCCATGGTGTTCTGGGATGTTGTGGAAAGGTGTTCCCGCAAGGGTTCATCTGTCAGCACGCGATAAAGCAGGTCAGGCAGTTCTGCCGGATCATCAAAAAACATGCCCGTTTCTCCATGGGTCATGAAGTTGACAATGCAGTCATCCCGTCTGGCAACAACGGGAATGCCGCCAGCCATGGCTTCCGCAAAGGTAAGCCCTTGTGTCTCTGACAGAGAAGCACTGCAAAAAACATTGCCCAGCTGATAATATTTTCCGATTTCTGACCAGGGTTTCCCGCCTGTGAAAAGCAGATGGTCGCCAATGCCCAGAGATTCGGCGTATTTTTTCAGATTTTCTATTTCCATGCCTTCCCCAACAATGACCATCATGGTATCCGGCAGTTTTTCCAGCAATTTGGGCAGAGCGCCAATGATGACATCAATGCTTTTTTCCTTGGCAATACGCCCGATGGAAATGAGCACAGGTGTATCTGCCTTCAGTCCAAGGCTATGGCGCAGTTCCAGTATTTCCGCAGGGTTGTAATTGGATTTGCGGAAATGTGAAGTATCGATGCCTGTGGGAATGATGGAAATGGGTTTGTTGACGCCGTAGCTGCGCAGAAGCCGCTCGGTTTTTTTGGTAGGTGCAATGACCGCCATGGCAGTGTTGCAGAAAATGCGGCTGAATTCTCTTGCACCTTCGGCGGAAATAAGATGACCGCCTGCAATGTAATGGACGTAATCTTCATACATGGTGTGATAGGTATGTACCATAGGGATGCCGCATGTTTTGGAAATAAGTTTTCCTAAAAATCCCAGAGAAAATTCCGTCTGTGTATGAATGATATCCAGTTTTAACTGGTGAATCTTACGCAAAATATGGGGCGGGCAGACAAAACAAGCCCGATAATTTTTGACAAAGATAAAGGGCATACTGGGCAAACGGAAGATATGGTCGTCCGTTTCCTGCTGCTGCCGCGGGTCATAAGGCGTGAAGATATATACCTGATGTCCCTTTTTTTCCAGTTCCCGCCGCAAGGTCTGTACGGAAGTTGCGACGCCGTTGAGCTGCGGGAAATAGGTATCGGTAAAGATCCCGATATTCAATTTTGCCACCTCCTGTTTTGATCTTTCTTATGCGATTTTAATATAAAAGACACCCTTTGACAAGTAACAATCCGTTACGAACGTATAAAGATTTTTTTAAGACCTCCCCAGTCTTATGGCGGAGCGGGAAAATATGGTATACTGGAAGCAGAACCCAAAAGGAGGAAAACACATCATGGCAAAGACATTGCATCCCAATCAAATACACGCCATATCCCATGGGGCAGGACCTATGCTGGTGCTGGCAGGTCCTGGTAGCGGCAAGACAACGGTCATCATCCAGCGGATACGCCGCCTGACGGAAAAAATGGGTGTGTCCCCCTATCGGATATTGGTCATTACCTTTACGAAAGCGGCAGCAGAACAGATGAAAACAAGATATGCCGCTTTGCAGGGAAAATCGGGTGTGATGTTCGGCACATTCCACAGCGTCTTTTTCCGCATCCTTCGCCAAGCCTGCGGTTACAGTGTGGAACAGGTCCTTTCCGAGGACGAACGGCGGAATACCTTGCAGAAATTGGTGACAGAAGCCCGCATTTCTGTGCAGGATCAGGAGGAATATATCCAGCAGTTTTTCAGTCAGTATTCTCTCATGAAAAATCAATTGCTGGATGTCAGTGACTTTATGCCGGATGGGCTGCCAAAAGATGAATTTGTGGCTTTGACAAAGAAATTTGATGGCTGGAAACGGCGGAATGAAAAAATTGATTTCGATGATATGCTGACAGAATGCTATGATGTTTTGTCACAGGATGAAAAGGTTCGGAAAGCCTGGCAGGATCGTTTTGACTATATATTGGTAGACGAATTTCAGGATGTGAACCGTGCCCAGTATGCCTGCTTGCAAATGTTGGCGGCACCGAAAAACAATCTGTTTGTGGTGGGAGATGACGACCAGAGCATTTATGGCTTCCGTGGTGCCAGCCCTTCCTTTATGCTGGATTTCCCAAAAGATTTTCCGGGAACGGAAAAAGTTTTTCTGGATGTGAATTACCGCTGTTCCGGGCGTATCATCCGGTTGGCATCTCAGGTTATCGGTACCAATGTAAGCCGTTATGCAAAGGAAATCAAAGGCAATCGGGAACTGGGAGATCGCATCAATGTTTTTGTGTCAAAAGACAGCGGAGAAGAAGCGGAACTGACAGCTCAAAAAATTGCCCGTTTATTGGAAGAGGGAATGCCCATAGAAGAAATAGCCGTGATTTATCGCACCAATATCCAAGGGGGCGCATTTGCCAGAGCCTTGTTCCGTCGGGGGATTCCCTACCATCTGCGGGATGGAGGGTTTCATCTCTATGACCACTGGATTGCAAGAGATTTGGCGGCTTATCTGTTTCTGGCGGAAAATAGGGACAGTGACGCTTCTTTGTTGCGCATTGTGAATAAACCGAAACGGTACATCAGCAAGGATTTACTGGCAGAGGCAGAACAGATGCCCTATGGTTTGTTGCGGAGCCTCCATGTCTGCCCCTCTTTGCAGAAATGGCAGGCGGAACATCTGGAAAGTTTAGAGGAAGATTTGCGGCAGATTCAAAAGCGAAAGCCTTATGAGGCTTTGCGGTATGTGCGGAAAGTGGTAGGCTATGACGAATATCTTTCGGACTATGCGGCTTATCGAAAAGCCAGCCTGTCTAATATGATAGAAATCGCCGACGAAATTACGGAAACGGCTAAAGGAACGGAAAGCGGCACGGAATTTGTGCGGAAAATGGAGGAATTGAGCCGTCAAATGAAGGAACAATCCAAACAGAAAGGCAATACCCATGGCGTGACCCTGACTACATTCCATGGAGCAAAGGGTCTGGAATTTGGCGCAGTATTCCTGCCTTCTCTGGCGGAAGGCATCATTCCCTATGAAAAAGGCAGAAAGGGAAGTGCATTGGAGGAGGAGCGGCGGCTGTTTTATGTGGGCTTGACCCGCACCAAGGACAGGCTTTTCCTTTCTTTTATGGAAAACCGCTATGAGAAACCTTTGAAGCCTTCCCGCTTCCTTATGGAGATGGGATTGGATGAACGTCTATTTTTCAAAGAAAATAGAAGAAAATTTTAAGAAAGAGTTAAAACATTCTGAGAAGCCCCTTGTTATAATGAAAGAAAAACAAATGTGTTTCTACTAGACAGGGAGGACAGCTATGAAATATCATCAAAAACAAAAACTCAAACAAAAGATTTTTGCTGTCATTGCGTTGGTGATTGCCTTAATTATGGTGCTGAGCCTGCTGACACCTGTTTTTGCCGCGGCTCCGAATACACAGACCGTCACGGCTGTTACCAATACAGATGTAGCAGAGCCAACGCCGGAACAGGAACAGGAAAAAATCATTGGTGGTGATCATTTTGTTCTGGATTTGCAGATGGGCTTCGACAATTCTTATATTGTAGAAAAAGTCACGCCTATGACGGCCACATTGACCAATAACGGCGAGGCTTTTCAGGGTGAATTTCAGGTGAAAGTTTACACCTATGAAAACACAGACAGCGGTTTCCAGAAATATGCCCTGTACAGTCAAAAGATGGAATTGCCAGAAGGCGCCACAAAGCAGGTTTCCATGGAATTGGGCTTGAATACGGTACGGCGTTTTATGGAAGTGTCACTGGTGGATGAGGGCGGCAATGTGGTATTTCAGAAACATGTGCCTGTGGACGCTCTTTCTCCAGAAACGGTGGCTGTGGGCGTTCTCAGTGAACAGCCTGCACAGGTACAGTATCTGGCAGGTATGAACTTGTCTGAAAAAACTTCTGTTTTCTTCTTGGATCGGGATACGTTCCCGGAATCCCAAAGTGTTATGGAAAATTTCGCGGTGCTCATCATCGACGATTTTGATACAGCTACACTGGGAGATGCCCAGAAAAAAGCCCTGAAAAACTGGGTGGATAATGGGGGACTTCTTGTACTGGGTACAGGGGTGCAGGCACAGAAAGTTCTTTCCGGTTTGGATTTTGTGGATGTTTCTCTGAACGGTACCCAGAGTGTCAGCGGCATTTCTGCGCCTGATGGAACTGCTTTGTCCTTGTCTGCGCCTCTGACTGTTGCAGGGATTTCCGCAGAAAAGGCGTCTGTAAAATGGGAGGCAAATGGTACGCCTTTGACTTCTCTCATGCCTTATGGCGGCGGTTATGTGCTGCTGAACCATTTTGCTTTGGGTCTGGCGCCTTTTGCCAATATGCCCCAGCAGACAGCTGTGCTGAAAGGGCTTTGCAGTGGTTTGTATGATGCGGAAGGAGAAAATGCAGGGGCGGAAATCACCAACCAGCTGCGTTATGCAGCAAATAGTTTCCCTTCTGTGACAGGAAATTCCATAGTTGTAATCTTTTTGGCAGTCGGTATTTATATTGTACTGGCAGGTCCTGTTATGTATCTTGTGCTGAAGAAAAAAGACCGCAGAGAACTGGGGTGGATCACCATTCCCGTATTGTCTGTTGTATTTTTTGGTGTGGTATTCCTGCTGGCAGGCAGAAGTACTTATCACAATGGTATGATCAGTACAAAAGCCATTGTGGAAATGGAGCAGGACAGCAGTATCGGCGAAGCCCAGATTGCTATGGCTATGAAAGTGCCTGGCAATGGTGATGTGACTCTGGAAAGTGAATTACCCATTCCTGTGCAGCCCCAACTGGATAATGGCTGGTATGACGGCAATGGCAAAACAGAAGAAATAGATTATAAAGTCACTATGGGTGATGGTACCAATATCGTCTTTTATGACAATATGGCATGGGAAACAAACTTTGTCAGTGCCTCTGCCACATTGGAACTGGGCGGCAGCGTTACCAGCAATGTAGCCTTTGATGGAGAAAAAGTTGTGGGCACCGTGACAAACGGAACTTCTGTAAATTTCATGGATGCTTATCTGAAATTGGATTATGTATATATTCCTTTGGGTGAACTCCCTGCAGGAGAAACCATGGAAGTTTCTTATGATTTGAGTGCGGAAAACGTCAATGACCGTTATGGGGAACGAATGACCAACTTGATTACAGGAGATGGTACAACCGTTTGGGATCAGGTGCAGAATGGTACCATTACGGAAGAAAGAGGGTACACACTGCGCCGTGAGCAGGAATTGATGGAAGTCCTTCATAACTGGGATACAACAGAACAGAGCAGTTGGGAAAACAGCCAGATTACTTATGAATTTTTCGGCTTCAGCGATATGCCTATTTTTGACAGCGTGAAGTATCTCAATGGAAAACCCGCAAGGGAAAATTGTCTGAGCATGTTCCATACGGTTGGCAGCAAAGATCTGAGTCGTGAAAAATCTTTTGACCTGCCCTTTACAGTTCTGCCGGAAACAACAGATCAGGCAGTGAATTATGGCGTGTATTATGACAATTGGAACAATTTCTGCGAAGTAAACAACTATATGGATACAAATCAGGAAGTGATTCTGCGCTATGCCGTTGGTGAAGGTGTGCGCATTGATGAGATTCAGTTTGCTTTCGATGAAAGCTATCGTTCCGGTATGTATGCAGACCCTCAGGTGTATAACGTGAAAACGGGACAATGGGAAGATTTTGTGGAAACACCTTATGCACCTGGTGAGGATTATATCAATGAAGAACGTGTGGTACAGTTTAAAATGTATCTGGAGCCGGGAACTTATACCCATGCACCCAGAATGCGCGTGAAAGGAGTGGGTCTGAATGCTTGAAATGAAAGAACTGGTCAAACGCTATGGCAATTTTACGGCAGTGGATCATTTGACACTGACAGTGCCTGACGGCAGCATTTACGGCTTTGTAGGGCCAAACGGCGCCGGAAAGACCACCACTATGCGCATGATGGCAGGACTTTTGCAGGCAACAGAAGGCAGCATCTGGATGGATGATGTGGACATGACAAAAAATCCCAGACTGCTGCGGACGAAAATTGGATATATGCCGGACTTTTTCGGTGTGTATGATAACTTGAAAGTAACGGAATACATGGATTTTTACGCAGGGACTTATGAGGTTCCCTATAAAGACAGAAAAGATATTATTGATGGTTTGCTGGATATTGTAGACCTGTCCCATAAGAAAGAGGCTTATGTGGATTCCCTTTCCAGAGGGATGAAACAGCGCCTTTGTCTGGCACGAAGCCTCATTCATGACCCGAAACTGCTGATTTTGGATGAGCCCGCATCTGGTCTGGACCCTCGTGCTCGCGTGGAAATGAAAGAAATCCTCAAGCAGTTGCAGTCCATGGGGAAAACCGTTGTCATCAGCTCACACATCTTGCCGGAATTGGCGGAGATGTGTACAGAAGTGGGTATCATCAATCAGGGAAAACTGGCAGCCCAAGGGACGGTACAGGAAATCATGCGGCAGCTGACCCAGAAACGCATCATTTATGTGCGTCCTTTGGCGGATGTGTCCAAGACAGTAGAAATCCTGCAGGAAATGCCTGCGGTAAAAGAAATCACGGAAAATACCGCCGATCTGGAATTTGTATTCGACGGCAGCGAGGAAATGCTGGCGGAAATCCTGAAACGTTTGGTAGAAAGCGGCATTGGAATCGTGTCTTTCCGTGAGAAAGAAGGCAATCTGGAAGAAATCTTCATGCAGGTGACAGGAGGTGCAGGCGTATGATGAATCCGGTTTTGCGCAAAGAAGCCATTACCACCATGCGAAGCTGGAAAACTTATGGAGCATTGGTGCTGTTTCTGGTGATTTCGTCAGTCGGCGCCATGCTGTATATCGATTTGGCCATGTTCCAAAATCGCGATCTGAGCTTTGACCCCTCAGCAATGGTTTGGCTTTATGTGGTGCTGGCTGCGGTGCAGATGGGACTGGTCCTTTTGACAGCGCCGGCAGTGGCAGCGGGCAGTATCAGCGGCGAAAGAGAACGGCAGACATTGGATCTGCTGCTGGTGACAAAAATGAGCCCTCTTTCCATTGTGCTGGGGAAACTGGCATCTTCTTTGATGTATGTGATGCTGCTGGTTGTGGCAACATTGCCCATTTTTGCCATTGCCTTTTACTTCGGTGCCGTATCGGTGGTGCAGGTGGCGGAAGTATTTGCTTTCGTGCTGGTGACAGCCTGCATGGTAGGCAGTGTTTCTGTATTTTTCTCCTGCCTGTTTAAGCGCACCATCGTATCCATTGTGCTCATGTATCTGGTTATCGGATTTTTGTGCTTCGGTACCTTGGTACTGCTGGCTTTTTACTATATGTCTTATGATGGTTTGTATAATGGGGATATTCCTGTATTGGCAACCATTTTGATTCTCATTCCCAATCCCGGTGTGGCGTTTTTCTCCTTGATGAATGCCCAGCTGGGGACGGATGTGACATATTCGCTGTTGCGGATGACCGACCAGACTTCCGCAATCTATCAGTGGATGGGAACACATATATGGCTGCTGCATCTGGTATTCGATCTGGTGGTCATTGTAGTGTTTGTACTGCTTTCTGCTTACATCATCAATCCGGTGCGGGAAAAGAAGGTACGAAAAAAGAAGGGATAAGCCATGAAAGAATTTTTGCGTTTACTGGCTCCCCTGCGGCATAAGCTTATGGCGGAGCGATTTTTGAAATGGTTTATATATGGAGAAACAGCGGCAGGCATTTTATGCCTTGCCGTTGTTGTATTGTCGAAATTTTGGACGGAAATTCCGGTTTTGCCTCTCTGCGGCGTGTTTGTTTTGCTGGGGCTGCTCATAGCCCTTACGGCAGCCTTTTTCCTGCGAAAAGTGACGGAGAAAGAAACGGCAGAAACGGCAGACGCCTTGGGCGGCGCAGAGCGAATGATTACCACCATGGAGCTTTTGGGCAAAGGTACGCAAAATCCCGTGGAGGAAATGGCAGTGGCAGATGGTTTTACCAAAGCCAAAGAAACGGATTTTGCCAAGCTTTATCGGATGCGCCTGCCCGTGAAGGTGCTGCGTGTCCTTGCGTTGGTGGTGGTGCTTACCATTGGTGCTGGATTTATGCCGGTGCGGCGGGATAAGGATGCGGAGGTCTATGCCAATGCCCAGCTGGAGAGAATCGAGCAGGTAAAGGCGGAAGAAACGCCGGTGCTTTCCAAAGAAGAAAAGAAAGTCTTTCTGGAAGCGGCAAAGGCATTGGAAAAAGACCTGAAAACAGCAAAGACCAAAAAAGCCGCGGAAGAAGCTGTGCGGGAAGCCCAGCAGAATATGAAGCAACTGGAAAAGGAGAGCGTTTCCAAAGATTTGAAAGAATTGGCGGAAACGCTGAAGCAGGAAGAAAGCACGGCGGCATTGTCTGAAGCCTTGGAACAGGGAGATGAGGCATCCATTTCTCAGGCAATGGAACAGCTGTTGCAGAAAATGGCAGCCATGGATAAAGGTCAGGCAGCATCCTTGGCACAACAATTGGCAGAAGCTGCGGAAAATATCAGTGACGAGGAATTACAGGAAGCCTTGAAAGCCTTGGAAGAAGCCCTGGAAAATGGAGCAGACCCGTCAGAAGCTAGCGAAGCCCTGAAAAATGCTCTGCTTTCTCAGGCACAGGTGAATAGTGCTCTTAGAAGCAGCCTGCAAAAACTGAACCGCAACGTGGGACAGCAAAGTCTGGCGAAAAAAGTGGAAGGCGAAGGTGAGTCCACAGGCGGCGAAGGTCAGGGCGCGGAAGGTGAAGGAACCGGCGGTCAGACGGGCAGCGGCGGCAGCGGAACCGCTGGCGTAGGTAATGGCGGTCAGGGTCGTGGATTCGGTCATGCAGAGCCGGAAAAAATTTATACCCGTTCCGCGGCAGGCAAAGACGGTTACGATGCCCAGCTGAAAGGAACGGATTCCGACGAAGGTCAGACCACCATAACGGAACACCGCACCATGGGGCAGGCAGGAACATCCGTGCCTTATGATACGGTCTATGGTCAGTACCGCAACGAAGCCATGGAAACACTGGAAAACAGCAGTGTGCCCTATGGTATGCGGGAACTGGTTTCTGATTATTTTGCCACACTGGAACGGTGAGAAAGAAGGGATTTTATATGAAAATCTGGAAAATAGCAGGTGTTTTATCTTTCTGTATGCTGGCAGGCTGCGGCCATCTTTCCGCTGCGGATGAACAACAGTTGAAAGACGGTTTGCAGGATGCCTCCCAGCAGCTGGGCAGTGCCATGGAACAGACCGGAGAAGCATGGGATAAGGCACAGGCGGAAATCGAAGCAGAAATGGCAAAAATCAACTGGGCAGAAAAGATCTTTCTGGAAGAAAACAGCGACGGCAAGCCTGTCCGTGTGGTGAACAGCGACGGTACTACCGTGGAGGATATGGACGCTTTTCGGGAAGCCATCCAAGTTTCTGACTGGACAAAGGTGGATGCACTGCCTGCGGATGTGACAGAAAGCGGCACTTTCGCCCTGCGGCAGAATGCCACCATCAAGCTGGGAGAAACGGTATCCAATACGGATTATAAGATTGCCCAAATGACTGTTTATAAAGAAGGCTATGTGACACTGGAGATTCTGGATGGTATGACGAAATATCTGGATATTCTCATTCCAAAGGAAAACTTTGTGGCAGTGTATCAGGTACCGGAGGATGTGGCAGCATACTTACAGGATTGCGCCGCTTAATTGACAGAGAGGAGGGGGACGATGCACTTTGCACAGCCCCTTTTGGGATTGTTGGCACTCCTTGCGGTGCCAATCATCCTGTTGATGTATTTACTGAAACAAAAATATAAAGAAAAACAAGTGCCCAGTCTGTATCTTTGGAAAAAGGTATTGACCCAGACAAAGGCACAGGAGCCATGGCAGAAGCTGCGGAAAAATCTGCTGATGTTTTTGCAGATTGCGGCGGCGGTTCTCCTTGCTCTTGCCTTGTCCGGTCCTTATCTCATGGGAAAAATACAGGTGCGGGATTATATCATTGGTTTGGACTGCTCTTTGAGCATGCAGGCGACGGATGTGGAAAAAAGCCGTTTTGATGCCGCAAAGGCAGATTTGACAGAACTTTTGGAAAATACAGCGCCCGGCTCTCGTTTTTCTCTGGTGATGCTCACAGACACGCCTACATTGGCTGTCAGCGGCGGGGAAAAGGATGTGGTTCTGCGTATGGTGGAAAATGCGTCCCCTACAGCCGGCGGTGCAAACTGGGAAGAAGCGAAAAGTCTGCTTTCTGCGGAACAGGAAGCGCTGGGCGGCGAAATCGTGGTGTATACAGACGGATATGGCAATTTGGGCACATTACCCGCAACGGAGCAGGTTTATGTTGGAGATGGAGAGAATACAGCGGTAACACTCCTTTCTCATACGGCACAGGAAGACGGATTGTATGTCATGGCAAGGCTTCATCACTATGGCAAAAGCGACCAAGAGAAAACCGTTACCCTTTACGCAGACGGTGCGGCTTTTGACACCAAAACCGTCACGGCGGCAGCCGGAGCGGATACGGATGTGGTATTCCGTGGCGTTCCCGAGGAAACAAAGACACTGGAAGTGCGGATTTCTCCAGAAGATGCCTTGACAGCAGATAACAGCCGTTTTGCGGGATTGGCAGCGGCTAAGCAGCAGAAAGTGCTGCTGGTTTCTGAAAGCAATCTCTTTTTGGAAAAAGCCCTTTCCCTGTCCGATCAGGTAGAACTCTATCAGACAGATACCTTACAGGAAAATCTCTCAGGATACAGTCTGTATGTGTTTGACGGGGTATTACCGAAAACCATGCCGACGGACGGTCATTGGCTTCTTATTAACCCACACAGCGGAAACGGTATCGTGGAAACGGGAGCGGAGCGTGAATTTGCGGCAGATGTCCGCGGACTTTCTGACAGTGGTCTGGAAAACTGCGGTGATATTTCTTTTGCGCTGGCAAAAGGAACACCCCTTTCCGCTTCCTGGGGCACAGCCTTTTTGCAGGCAGAAGGGCAGACCTTGGGGCTTTATGGAGAAACAAATGGCAGAAAAGTAGCAGTTCTGGGTTTTGACCTCCATGACAGTGATTTTCCTTTGCAGACAGAATTTCCTATCTTGCTGTATCGATTGATGGAATGGTATTTCCCTGCCAATGGTTCCGGGGTTTCCCAAGTGACAGCGGGAGAACAGGTGAGCCTTTCTCTGCTGCCTACTACAGAAACGGCAACAGTCATGACAGCCGCAGGCAAGGAAATTTCCATTGCACCGCCATTTCCGCCTCAGACATTAACGGAAACGGCAGAACCGGGGCTTTATACCCTCAGGGAAACAGACAGCGCACAGAATGTGACAGAAACACCCTTTGGGGTCAATGCCAAAACCGAAGGGGAATCGGATTTGTCCCTGCGGGGAGAACAGACAGAACAGACACAATCCACAACGAAAGAAATTCAAGGCAGCAGAAGCGTCCTCAGGTGGGTACTGTTGCTGCTGCTTGTGGTATTACTTGTAGAATGGCGGGTGAATTGCCGTGAACATTGATTGGCAGCAGCCTTATTGGCTGATTTTATTGATTCCTGTAATGGCAGCCATACTGTTTTTTGCCAAAGGCGGACAGTTTGCATCGCCATTTCGGAAAAAAGTCCATACCATCATGCGGATGTTTCTTTGCTTTGTGCTGATTCTTGCCATGGCAAATCCCACTTTGCTTATGACAGCAAACACCACCACAACGGTATTTGCTGTTGACCGTTCTGCCAGCGTGGAAAAAACGGAAGGAGTGGTACAGGCATTTTTGCAGGAAGCCCAGCAGGCCAAAGAAAATCGGGATCAACTGGGGCTGGCTTCCTTCGGGAAACGGGCAGGGGTGGAACTGACACCGGACAAAGATACCGATGTGACCGCAGGCTTCTTGTCTTTGGTGGATAAAGGCGGCAGTTCTCTGGAAAACGCCCTGCGTCTGTCTGCTTCCCTTTTGCCGGATGGTACCGCAAAACGCATTGTCCTCCTGTCTGACGGCAACGAAACGGAAGGAAATGCTTTGCAGCAGGCACGGGCATTGGCGGCACAGGGCATTACCGTGGATGTATATCCTCTGGTGTCCGAAGAACAGCCGGAAGTGCAGCTGACGAAGCTTGAATTGGCGGAAGTCATCAACATCAACAGCCGCTATGAATTGGCATTGCAGATTGACGCAAACATTGACACCACGGCACAGGTGCGGCTTTACAAAGGCAATACCCTCATTGCCGATGAATCTGCGGAAATCCACAAAGGAGAAACTCGTATGGTATTTTCCGATATCACCACCACCGGCGGCGGTGTGACCTATCGGGCGGAAATTGTTCCGGCGCAGGACACCATGGGGGAAAACAACCGGGTTTATGCCTATACTTATATAGAAGATATTCCCAGAATCCTCATTGTGGAGCAGGAGGACAGCGGCAGGGAATGGGAAAGCATGCTGTCCGGTCAGGTGGCTGTCCAGAAAGTGACAGCAGGCAGCGCACCCACTGCCATGGAGCAGCTGGGAGCCTATGACGGCGTCATCCTTGCCAATGTATCGGCGGAAAATCTGCCGGATGGCTTTTTATCCGCACTGGAAACCTATGTCCGCACCACCGGCGGCGGTCTGCTGGTCAGCGGCGGCGAAAATGCTTTTGCGCTGGGCGGTTATCAGAATACCCCGCTGGAGGAAATGCTCCCTGTGGATATGGATTTGAAAACAGAAGGGCAGAATTCTGATTTGACTATGATTATGGTCATTGACCGTTCCGGCAGTATGATGGACGGTAATTATGGTGTTTCTCGTATTGACATGGCAAAAGAAGCAGCTATCCGCAGTCTGGATCATTTCCAGCAGGGTGACAGGGTAGGCGTGGTGGCTTTTGACTCTTTTCCCGAATGGGTGATGGAACCTTGCAATGTCACAGAAAACAAAGACGCTCTGACGAATGCCATCGGCAGTATTCAGGCGGACGGCGGTACCAGCATATTGCCTGCCCTGAAAATGGCAGTGGATGCCATGAAGGAAGAAAATACCAAACAGAAGCATATCCTCCTTTTGACAGACGGTCAGGCGGAACAGTCCGGCTATGACAGTGTTCTGACAGAAATGCGTCAGCGGAACATTACTCTTTCGACAGTAGCCGTAGGGGGCAGCGCAGATACGCAGTTATTGCAGCGTTTGGCGGAAAACGGCAATGGGCGGTATTATTTTACGGATGAATTTACGGACTTGCCGGAAATTTTCGCAAAGGAAACCATTTTGGCAGGGAAAGAATTCATCAATAACCGGACTTTTTACCCTGAACAGCAGGACGCTTCCGCCATTTTGTCGGGCATTGACGCTGTGACGGAACTGGATGGCTATATCAGCACCACGGCAAAAGCCAGAGCCGACAAAGTCCTCATCAGCGACAAGGAAGAACCCATTCTGGCAACATGGCAGTATGGTCTGGGCAGAACGGTAGCGTGGACGTCTGACGTGCATGGACAATGGACGGAGAAATGGCTTGCATCTGACAGCGGCGTGAAAATCCTCCGCAATGCGGTTTCCTGGATGATGAAAAATAATGCCATGACGGATATGACCCTGACGGCAGAAGCAGGTGAGGACGACAGCGTTCTGCGGCTGACCATGCCTTTTTCCGAGGATGTATCACAAGTACAGGTGACGGTGGTTTCTTCTGACAACGAAACAGAAACGGTGCAGATGCAGTCTACGGCTCCGGGGATTTATGAAGGTGTCTTTTCTTCGGCAAAAGAAGGGGCTTATCTGGCGGCGGTGCAGGTGGCAGAAAAAGATGGGACCACCACCAATTCCAATACAGGTTTTTATCTGTCCTATCCCAAAGAGTACGACATGACAACCAGAGAAAATGGCAACCAGCTCCTTCAGCAGATTGCCGAAAGCACCGGCGGCAGAGTGCTGACCAGCGGCAGCGAGGTTTTTGCGGCAGATGCGGCACAGTCTGTGAAACATCAGTCTATGCAGAATCCTTTGCTGATACTGGGCGTATTCCTGCTCCTGTTGGATATATTCCTGCGGAGATTCCCCACAGTATTGCAGAGGGCAGAAGGAGCCCTTGCAGTACGGAAAGACAGAAAACAGGCGAAAAAAGCAGAAAAACCTGTGAAAGCTCCAGCAAAACAGGCGGAAAAAGAACAGGTATCCAAAGAGAAAGAGAAGAAAACAATGCCTGCGGAAAAACCGGCAGATACGCCAGAAGAGCATAAAAATACAACACAACGGCTTCTGGATGCCAAAAAACGCCGCGGAAAGTAGGTTTGTGAACCAATTATGTAATAAAAATGTAAGGAAATTTATTATAATTGATATTGTTTTTTTCATACGGCTTCGCTATGATAGAAGAAGTATTGGTTTTTGGTATAATGTATGTCTGAATCCAATACACTTGTATGGGCGAAGCCGTTTTTCTGCCATTGCGGAAAAGCGAAAACAACTGTTATAGAAAGTTGGGGGTTTATTTGCAACAAAAGGGTGTAAGAAGCCACAGGCGGGAAGCCCGCCATGAGGCGCATAAAAAGAAAATCATGATCGGGGCATTGGTGGTTGTTCTGGTGGTTCTGGCAGGTGTGCTGGGATATTATTTCTATCACAGACATCAGGTGCTGAAACTCCTTTCTGCGGAAGGCATTTATCAGGGTGTCACCGTAGACGGCATTTCTCTGGAAGGCATGACGAAGGAAGAAGCACTGGCAACATTGGAAGAAAAGTATGTGACAGAAGTCAATGGACAGGTGCTCACATTCCAGTTTGATGAGGAAACAAAATGGGAAGTGCCTTTCACAGACCTTGGCGCTGGCTACCATCTGGAAGAAGCTGTGGAACAGGCGTACAATACCGGCAGAGAAGGCACGGACAAAGAGCGTTTTCAGGTTGGGGCGCAGCTGCTGAAAGAAGGCATTGACATTCCTTTGGAATATTCTTATGACACAGAAAAAATGAAAGCGAAACTGACAGAAATCGTTGAAGAATTTGATCGCCATGCCGTAGATAGTACCGTCAGCCGGAAAAACGGGAAATTTGTGGTGACACCGGAAGAAACCGGTCGTATCATGGATCAGGAAAAAACAGAAGCCAATGCGGCAGCTGTTTTGGATACCCGTATGAGCGGCACTGCCAAAATTGAGGCGGAAGTGGAAGAACCCAAGATCACAGCAGAGGCAAACAGCCATGTTACAGACCTTATCGGTTCTTTCAAGACTACGTATACCATGAGTGACAAAAACAGAAATACCAATCTGGAAGTGGGATGTAACTACATTAATGGCACTGTATTGGCACCGGGAGAAACATTCTCCGCCAATGTGGAACTGGGTCCTCAGACCTATGAAGGCGGTTACAAAGACGCTGCTGTATACAACAATGGCAAAGTGGAAAAAGACGTTGCCGGCGGTGTATGTCAGGTAACTACAACACTGTATAATGCAGTCATTGATGCGGAACTGGAGATTGTGGAACGCCATCCCCATTCCATGACCGTAGGCTATGTGCCTTTGGGCAGAGATGCGGCGGTTGCAGGCAATTATAAAGACCTGAAGTTCAAGAATAATACAGAATATCCTGTATTGATTGAAGCTTATGCCAGCGGCGGCAATCTGGTCATGAATATTTATGGTCATGAAGTCCACAGCAGCAGCCATCGTGTGGAATACGAAACCGTTTATGAAGAAACCATACCCAAACCGGCAGAAGTGGTGACAGAAGACCCTGATATGCCCGAAGGCGAACGGAAAGTAACTTCCACCGGGAAAACCGGCGCAAAAGTAAGCGTTTATAAGATCGTTTACGAAAACGGCAAACAGGTAAGCCGGGAATGGTTCAGTTCTTCTTCTTATCGTGCCACAGCGGATCAGGTGACCGTAGGTACTAAGAAAGCAGAAGAAAAGAAAGAAGAAACCACAGCAGATAGGGCATCTACAGAACAGCCGGGCTTTGGCATTCAATAAGAAAGAAAGGTGTTTGCAGACATTGCAGACACCTTTTTTGTGTTTCAGAAAAATTTCTGTTCCTGTAGTGCAGACTGTGGTAAAATAGTACACAGGGAAAAGAAACAGAGCTGTAAGGTGCGGTTTCTTTTTTGCACAAAGGTGCTTCTGACCGAAAAAGGAGATTTGATAGTATGTTTGAAATTGGTAAGATTCCGCCGCAAATACTGGAGCGGATCGTTTTAGACCCGGTGACACACAGCAAAGTCCATCGGGATGATATTGTGGTGCGCCCCAAAACAGGGGAAGACTGTTCTGCCATGGACCCCAAAGAGGAACTGTGCGTGTTCTCCACAGACCCTATCACCGGCGCAACAAAGGATACCGGCTATCTGGCGGTACATATCAACTGTAACGACGTATTTTCCGCAGGGGCAGAGCCTGTGGGGATTTTAATGACGGTGCTTCTGCCACCTCAAAGCGATGAGGCGATGCTGGAAGAACTCATGCATGGCACTCTGAAAGCGGCGGCGGAACTGGGCATTGAAGTGCTGGGCGGTCATACGGAAGTGACAGATGCGGTTACAAAACCCGTCATTTCCGCTACGGTCATTGGCAAGACCAGAAACCGGAAAATGGTTTGCACTGGCGGCGCAGAAGTGGGACAGGATGTCATTATGACAAAATGGGCAGGTCTGGAAGGGACAGCCATCATTGCCCACGAACATGAAGATGTGCTGGCACAGCGCATTGATAAAGCACTGCTGGAAGAAGCCAAGGACATGAAAGGCTATTTGTCCGTAGGTACCGAAAGCCGCATTGCCATGGAACATGGTGCCACAGCCATGCATGACGCTACAGAAGGCGGCATTTTGGGGGCAGTCTGGGAATTGGCAGAATGTTCTGGAAAAGGCGTACAGGTCTTTGCGGACAACATTCCCATCAAAGAAGTGACAAAGGCTGTCTGCAAAGAAGCAGGCATTGAGCCTTTGCTCCTGATTTCCAGCGGCACCATGATTATTTCCGCCTTTGACGGAGCGGAGTTGGTGAAAAAACTGGAAGAAGCAGGCATTGAAGCGGCTGTCATTGGGCGCATTACAGAAAGCGGAAAGACCATTTTGGAACAGGGCAAAGAACGCGTGCTGGAACAGCCTAAAAGCGACGCTCTGTATCAGGTGAAATTATAATCACGAAAGAGAAGGTGTAGAAATGAGAGATTTTACAGCAAAACATGTGGCGGTTCTGCCGCCTTCCGGCATTCGGAAATTTTTTGATATTGTAGCTACCATGGACAACGTCATTTCCCTTGGCGTTGGGGAACCGGATTTCAAAACACCGGAACGTGTGCGGAAAGCTGCCATGGATTCTCTGGCAGAAGGCAAAACAAGATATTCCTCCAACTGGGGCATGCCCAAACTGCGGGAGGAAATTGCCCATTATCTGAAACGCCGCTTTGATCTGGATTATGACACAGACCAGATTCTTTGCACCATCGGCGCATCCGAAGCCATTGACGTGACACTGCGTACCATTCTGGAACCGGGAGACGAAGTGCTTGTGGTGGAACCTTCCTATGTGGCATATAAACCAGCTATCCAGTTGCAGCATGGGGTGCCTGTGGTGGTGACCACCAAAGCGGAAAATGATTTCAAGCTCATGCCAGAAGAATTGGAAGCAGCCATCACACCCAAAACAAAGGCGTTGATTCTGCCTTATCCCAATAATCCTACAGGTGCCATCATGGAACGGGAAGATCTGGAACGGATTGCTCCCGTCTGTATCAAACACGATTTGCTGGTGATTTCCGATGAAATTTACGCAGAACTGACTTACGGCGGCAAAAATCATGTTTCTATTGCTTCTGTGGAAGGCATGAAGGAAAGGACAGTGGTACTCAACGGCTTTGCGAAATCTTTCTCCATGACGGGTTGGCGTCTGGGCTATGCGGCTGGTCCTAAGGAACTGATGAAAGTCATCAATAAGGTACATGCTTACATCATCATGTGTACCCCAACCATGAGCCAGTATGGTGCCATTGAAGCCCTGCGGGATGATGATCTTTGCGACAGCGATGTAGGGGCAATGCGTGAGGCTTATGACGAAAGACGGCAGTATCTGGTGAAAGCCCTCAATGATATGGGACTGACATGCTTTGAACCCAGAGGGGCATTCTATGTGTTCCCTTCCATTGCCGTGACAGGCTTGACTTCTCAGGAGTTCTGTGAACGTCTGCTTTATGAAGCCGGCGTTGCAGTGGTGCCCGGGGATGCTTTCGGCGAAAGCGGCGAAGGACATGTGCGTATTTCTTATGCTTACAGCATGGAACAGCTGCAGACAGCCATGGAAAAAATTCGTGAATTTTTGCAGAAAAACGGCTGGCTGAAGGCATAAGATAAAACAGACAGGAAAGCAGTGTATTTTCCTACGGGAGAAGGCAGGCTTTCCTGCCGTTTTGCCTGATTTCTTAACGGTTCATTAATTGACAGGCAAAAGGAAATATGAGATGATATGTTCTAATTTGAAAGGAGTGTGACAAAAAGAATGGACGCGGACAGCGATACGGACGCCAACTTAACAATTCCAAAGCGTTTTGATGTCAGAAAAAGAGAGTGAGGTGTAGTCTGCCCGGAATCGGAAGGGGTAGAGTATGCCTTTTTGTGTTTGTAAGAATGTATAGAACATGATAATTTTTGGAAGAATCAAAACGGAGGAATGAGAACTATGAGTTGGGAACCTTTAGTATTACAAGTAGTGTTGATTGCGTTGAACGCCATATTTGCAAGTGCGGAAATCGCGGTCATTTCCACAAATGAAACGAAGTTGAAGAAAATGGCACAGGACGGGGACAAACGGGCAGGACGTCTGGTAAATCTGACAGAACAGCCTGCACGATTCCTTGCAACCATTCAGGTAGCCATCACTCTGGCGGGGATGCTCTCCAGTGCGTTTGCGGCAGAAAGCTTTGCAGGCCCTCTGGCGGCGGCTTTGGCAGCCACAGGCATCGGGATTCCAGAAAATGTACTGAAATCTGTGTGTCTGCTGGTGATTACCGTTGTTTTGGCTTACTTTAACCTGGTATTCGGGGAACTGGTGCCAAAACGTGTGGCTATGAAAAAGTCCGAATCTTTGGCATTGGGGCTTTCCGGTCTGCTGGCGGCGGTTTATAAAATTTCCGCCCCTTTGGTATGGCTGCTGACTGTTTCCACAAACGGCATTTTGCGTCTGGTGGGTATTGACCCCAATGACAACGGCGAAGAAGTTTCTGAGGAAGAAATTCGCATGATGCTGGAAGCAGGCAATGAAAAAGGTACTTTTGATGAAGAAGAAGTGGAAATGATTCAGAACGTATTTGCGTTTGATGATACATCTGTGGAAGAAGTATGCACCCATCGTGTGGATGTGGTGATGCTGGATCTGGACGACGATATGACCGTTTGGGAGGAAACCATCCAGAACAGCCGCTTTACCTATTACCCCATCAGCGGAGAGGATGATGACGACATCATTGGTGTGCTGGATACAAAAGATTTTTTCCGTCTGGCAGACAGAAGCCGGGAAAGCGTCATGACAAATGCCGTAGACAAACCTTATTTTGTGCCGGAAACAGTGAAAGCAGACGTACTGCTGACCAATATGAAGCGGGAAAGAAAATACTTTGCCATTCTGCTGGATGAATACGGCGGTTTGAGCGGTATTATCACCCTGCGGGATATTATGCAGCTTCTGGTGGGCGACTTCTACGAAGAGGAAGAAGAAGTGGAAGAAGCGGAAATTGTCCGTACCGGCGATATGGAATGGAAGGTTGCCGGCAGCGCGGATCTGGAAGAAGTGGCAGAGGCTTTGGATGTGACACTGCCAGTGGAAGAATATGAAACCTTTGGCGGTTATATCTGCGGTGTGTTGGGTCATGTGCCCGATGACGGCACATCCTTTTTGGTGGATACGGAAGAAATGCAGATTCAGGTGCATAATGTGGATAACCATCGCATTTTGGGTACCACAGTCCTTGTGAAACCGAAAAAAGAAGAAAATACAGAAACGGAATAAGAAAAAGGCAGAGAGAAAAGCAAATTTCTCTTTAGAAAACATATCAAATAAAATCTTATAAAAATAAGCAAGCTGGAATCCTATATATAAGGATTCCAGCTTGCTTTGTTTTTTATGAAGATGCCTTTAATACGCTGCCTTTTTTCGTTTTCATTGAAGCGCAGAGGAAAAAAGCGTATAATGGGAGCATAGACAAAGAACCGAAAGGGGGACTTTTCATGGATGAAAAACTGCAGAAACTGAAAGATTGGATTGCAGAGTGTGACAATATTGTATTTTTTGGCGGTGCTGGTGTGTCTACGGAAAGCGGCATCCCTGATTTCCGTGGGGAAAAAGGGATTTTTACAGCCATCAGTGAATATGGCTATCGCCCGGAAATCATATTGAGCCATTCTTTTTTTGAGGCACATCCCGATATTTTCTTTCAATATTATAAAAAGAATCTGCTCTATCCCGATGCAAAACCAAATGACTGCCATAAGGCATTGGCAAAACTGGAGGAAATGGGCAAACTGAAATCCGTCATTACACAGAACATCGACGACCTGCATCAGAAAGGCGGCAGCAAACGGGTGTTGGAGCTCCATGGTACACTGTATCGGAATTACTGCCTGAAATGCGGTAAGGAATTCGATTTGGATTATGTGACAAAAGACGAAGGCATTACTCGCTGTGACAAATGCGGCGGCATCGTCCGTCCTGATGTGGTGCTTTATGAAGAAGGTCTGGATGAACATACCATTGAAGAAGCAGTTCATGATATTTCTCATGCCCAGATGCTTATTGTAGGCGGTACCAGCCTGAATGTATATCCTGCGGCAGGGCTTCTTCATTACTTCCGGGGCAAGTATCTTGTACTCATCAATAAGTCTGCCACCAGCATGGACAAAAAAGCCGATCTGGTCATTGCGGAAAATATCGGCGAAGTATTCCGGAAAGTAGTGCTGGAAGAAAGCTGATAAAATCAGGGTTTTTGGAAAAAGAGAAAAAAAGTCTGAAAAAAATGAAAAAAGGTATTGACAATATGGATAACCTTTGCTAGAATAAATCCTGCGCTGTGAAATGCGCTGTGAACTTTGAAAATAGAATAGTGAATGAAACTTACAACCCATAGTCAATTCGGTTAGTGAGCTTTGAACCGGTTATGAAGCATTCGACCTAATGCTGCAAAGCGTCAGAGAATGCAAAATGGTGAAAAGCGAGCGGTTTTCGCAAAGCGAAAAAACAACCGCAGCTAATATAAAATGACAAAAGTTTGCCGGTTTCGAAAAAACCGGAGGATAGCCAGATTAACTGGCTAGGTCAACTCAAAGCGTGCAAGTCGCTGGGCTTTATGCGTGACTTTTCTACGAAAACTCACTTATAAAATTTCCAACCGACGATGCCGTTTGTAAATTTTAACATAAGAGTTTGATCCTGGCTCAGGATGAACGCTGGCGGCGTGCTTAACACATGCAAGTCGAACGAAGATATTTAAAATGAGAGCTTCGGCAGGATTTTTATCTATCTTAGTGGCGGACGGGTGAGTAACGTGTGGGCAACCTGCCCTGTACTGGGGAATAATCATTGGAAACGATGACTAATACCGCATGTGGTCCTCGGAA
>NZ_JADCKK010000003.1:0-89352 GCF_014982935.1 Anaerotignum lactatifermentans
TCCGCTCGTTCCTTTCTCCGGTTCTGGACTCGCTGAAACAATGCTTCCTCTATCATTTTGGGATAGAAACCATCCCCCAGATATTTTTTGTTTTCCAGTATCTTTCCCACCATACAGCAATGCCAGACTGCTTTTTGATTCGCCGTCCGTATGCCTTTTGCCGTCAAATCCTTAGCAATGGCATTGCAGGATGCCCCATTGTCATAAGCCTGATAAATAGCTTGCACCACCTGACTGGTTTCTGGGTCTATCTGCGCTTTTCCCTGCGCCACAGAATAGCCCAAGGGGATATGTCTTTGCATCCCTCAACGCTCCTTTCCATAAGTTTCTGTCAATATCAATCCATTTTTTAATTGAAACTCTAAACGATTTTCATATACCATCACCCGCTCCACGATCAGCGTGAAGGCTTCTTCCTGAAATATTTCCATAACTTTAGGACGCAACCGAAAGACCGCTATCAAGTATTCTGTCTGGGCGATTTCTTCCTCAAAGAGGCCTTTGTCCTGCAATTTTCTCAGGTTTCGTCGGGCTGTTTCCAGCTCCTGCTCCAGTGCATTTCGCTTCTCTATAAAAATGGCAGCGTCCATGCTCCCTTCCGAAAGAACTTTCTGAAGCATCTGACACTGCCATTGGATTTGCTGTATTCGGTTTTTCCATTGTTCCTGTTCTTTTTGCCCGTCCTCTGGCGCTGCTTTCAGGGCAGACAGAAGGGGGAGAAAAATTTCTTCATAAGCTCCTGCCAGACGGTTCCACAGATGCACAAAGGCTTCTTGGATGACCTCCTCCCGAACAGCTTTCTGATTGCACTTTGTCATATCCTGCAAATGCCCTTTACAGCACCACTGGACTGCTTCATAAGGCTTTCCCATATAAATTTTCTGTCTGCGAAAGACGTTTCCACATACGCCGCAGCGGATACAACCACTGAATACATATCGGTTTAGGGAAGACACCTTGTTTTTCGCTGACTGGCTGCGGTATTCATAAATCTGACGCACAGCTTCCGCTTCTTCCTTGGTGATGATAGGCGGATGGTTTTTCGTAATCAAGTATTTTGGATATGTACCATGATTGCGTTTTCGTGTAAAGGGCAGACAAGAGGTGCTGTATGTCTTTTGATAAATGAGATTTCCTTCGTAGACAGGATTTAAGAGAATTTCCTGCACCACGACTTCATGCCATTTTCCCTTATTCCGTATGGTAGGGATGCCTTCTTCCTGCAATTCTTTGGCAATGGTATAGCAGCCTTTCCCACCCAGATACGCCTCGAAAATCCTGCGTACCACTTTGGCTTCTTCCGATTTTATCACCAGTTCTCCATTCTCGTCTTTTTCATAGCCATAGGCAGGTGTTGAGATTTTATAAGTGCCGTTTTGAAACCGCCGCTGTACCGCCCATTTGCTGTTGGCAGAGATGTTTTCCGCCTCACTTTGGGCAATGGAACTGAGTATGGTCAGCAACTGTTCGCTTTTCTCCGAAAACGTACTGATTTTCTCTTTTTCAAAGTAGACTTCCACACCCATGTCTTTCAGCATACGAATGGTGCTGATACTGTCCACGGTGTTTCTGGCAAATCGAGTGATGGATTTTGTCAGGATCAAATCGATCTTCCCCTTTTCGCAGTCCTGTATCATTTGCAGGAACTGCTCCCGATGGGTCATTTTTGTACCGCTTTGGGCTTCGTCCGCATAAATCCCTGCCCATATCCAATGTTCTTTTTCCTGTATCAGCTTTGTGTAATATCGTATCTGGGCTTCCAGAGAATGCTTCTGTTCCCCTGACGCTGTACTGACACGACAGTATGCACAAACTCGCTTCATCATGGGTGCGTTCTGCTGCTCCTGTTTTCTGACCGGTTCGATTTTTGTGATCTTCTTTTCCATCAGGTTTCCTCCTTTCGCACAACACAATACCACACTTTTTTTGACACATCTATGGTTTTACGCATATACTTGGGCAAGTTCCGGAGAAAAAGTTTCTCGGTTCAGTGCGTCGATTTTTTCGTACTCCTCCCGATTCAGATAACCGCTTTGCAGCATCAGATCCAGTAGTTTTCTGGACAGAGCATAATATACTTCTCTCGTTTCTTTCTTTTCTATCATACAGTTCCCTCCTTTTGTTTTTATCTGTTTTCAGCAACGGTACCAACCATACCTCTGGTGAAAGCAGATAAAAATATGGCAATATAAACTGTGCCTGGCTGCACACATAGGCGTTTCACCTCCCCCGTCATGGAGGCTGCCGTCCTTGCGATGTCTGGGACTCGGCAGAAGTATCATTGCGGCTCTGTTTCGGTCATGGCATTTGATCCTGCCAAAAGATCATTCCCATACAGCAAAAATCGCTCGGATATTTCTTCACATCCTGTTCATCGTCATGGCGCACTGCATGGTGCTGCTTTTCCCTTTCGGGCAAAACAGAGTAACGTATTTATATTGCCTGTATGCAGTTTTCAAGGTACATCGAAGGGATGAAAAAACCTCTTACTGATAAGCCGAAAAATGAGGGTGTTTGCCCCGCTTTTTTCGAAAACTTTTGAAGAAAATTTTTAAATGAAAAAACCCCCTCACTTATAAGCCGAAAAAACGACCCCTTTTACAACCAATTTCAGAAAATTTTTTCAATTTTTTTATCAGAATGATTGTCCGAATAAAAATCCCTTCACTTATAAGCCGAACTGAGAGGTACTTTATGCAGGTTTTTGCAAAATTTCTGATAGTTTGTGAAAAATGCACGATCCTGAACCATCTGATTGCTTTAAAACATACTGCGCCAAGCCTGTTGTTTTTTCTTGGTAAATAACCCTTCATATATCAGGTCACTGCGAAGGGGTTTGATGCACATGATTTTCATTTTTTTCAGAGCAATAAAAAAACAGCTTCAAATCCCTATATTTCGGGTTGAAACTGTTTTTTTGATGTAAAAATTGTATACAATATGATAAAATGATCCGAATCTTACATGGACACCTTCACCGCATTTTCTCGTACCGTATTGATGGTATCCACCAATTCTTTTTGTGTCTTTGCGTCAAAGAGTTTGAGAAAACTGATGGGCTTATCAAAAGGCGGTTTTGTCAGCTCCGCAGGATTTTCCATGTATCCGTTCAATTCGATATGCTGGATCACCTTATGGACAAAAGCGATCTGTTTCTGATTCAGAGACTGGTCGTTGATAAACGCGGAAAATGCGTCCATCGCCGCTTCATGATCCAGCTTGGCAATCTTTCGGATCAACAGACCAAAGGGGGTATCTCCAAATTCCCGTACATAGTCCTCTCTGCTGCCCAATTCACTGGTCAGTATCCGCTCCAATTCCTGATAATCCCCTTGGGACAGCGGTATATTGTGGGTCAGTTTATGGATGGCTAAGGTATCCCCATGGTCATTGACATATCTGTTCACCTTCGCCCGATAATCCTCAAAATCATAGGCTGCCTCCATTTGTACCCCTTCCTGCTGCTCTGTGACAGGGTCTGTCAGTTTTGTGATGATCTGGTGCTTTTTCTCTCCTTCGTCCAGAAATTGAATCAGAGCCCGCAGTTCCTTCCGCACCTTTTCAAACAAAAGCAAATCCTTGGCTTCCCAGAAAGCATCGGTACCGATTTCCCGAATCAGCGGCAGTTTTTCTTTGATTTGCGGAATGGTGACCTTCTTTTCCAGCAGCGCCGCCATATCACAAAGCTGTTTCTTCGCATACTTGAAGGACGGCATCTGCTCCAGATGTGCCAGCATCAGTCCATACATGAAATTATCAAACCGCTTGGCAAATTCATCGGGATCATCCAGAAAAGCCAGCGGCGCAATCTCTCGTTCCAGTTCCCCTTTGTCCAGATCGCTGATATGGGCAAAAGCATCCTCTTTTTGATATTTCTCCACATACCGCAGCCGCATCTTGACGGCGATCAGTTCCCGTTTCAAATTCGCCACCTGTCCATGACAGGTTTCTGCCAACTTCTTCCGCCATGCCTGATAATCTGCATCCGCGAAGGTACTTTCCTGCAACGTCATCATGATTCTTACCTGTTTCCCAAAAATATTTTCTGACAGGGTTTTGGTTTCTCTGGTTTCATAGCCTTCCTTATGCTGACGGAAATATCCAAAATTGCCGCAGTAATCGAAAATCAAAAACCGCCGCTTATCCGTATATTCCCCGTCGATCTGATCAATACAGGACAGTCCCTTGCATAACCGTGTGCCCCGTCCAATCATCTGCCAGAACTTGGCTTTGGAACGGACTTTCTTGAAAAACACCAGATTCACGCATTCCGGCACGTCGATACCCGTATCCATCATATCCACCGATACAGCAATATGGGGTGCTTTTTCCGGTATCTTGAAATCCTCTATGACGGTCTGGGCATAGGAATCGTCACAGACTACCCGCTGGGCAAAATTCCCATGATACTGGGGATACAGAGCATTGAACCGATCCACGATAAACTGGGCATGACGCTTATTCTGGGCAAAAATAATGGTTTTCCCCAATCTGTCGCCGCCTGCCACATGGATGCCCCGTTCCATCAAATCCTGCAGCACCTGATCTACGGTTTTTTCATTGAATACAAACTGGTTCAATGCCGCAGAAGGGATAAATTTCGGCATGACACCGTCCTCTGTGAAATCATCTTCATAGCGTGCCTTATCTTCTTCGGATAAATCGTCGTAAGTAATGCCTTCCTCCAAAAACTTGGTTTTCACTTCATAATTATAATAAGGTACCAGCACTTTATCCTGATAAACCGCCGTTTCATAGTCGTAGGCATAGGTAGGCACACCATGCTCCATCTCAAAGAAATCGTATGTATTCCGGTCTACGTCTGTTTTTGGCGTTGCCGTCAGCCCCATCAAAATGGCGTCAAAGTACTGGAAAATGGCACGATACTTCTTGAAAATACTTCTATGGCTTTCATCAATGATGATGAGGTCAAAATGGGCAGGGGTAAAGAGCCGCTGTCCGTCTTTTGTTTTCGTATCATCAATGGCGTTGAGCATGGTGGGATAGGTGGAAAAGACGATTCTGGCGTTGCGGTCGTCCTTATTGGTGCAGAGATTGCACAGGGACATATCCGGCAGATAGTTTTTGAAATCGTCTTTTGCCTGCTTCACCAATGCGGTACGATCAGCCAGAAACAAGATATTTGTCACATACTTCCCACGGCTCAGCACATCTGTCAGACTGGATGCCGTTCTGGTTTTGCCTGTACCTGTTGCCATCACCAGCAGATGCTTACGAAAACCCTTTTCGATCTGTCCGCAGACGGCACGAATGGCTTCTTTCTGGTAATAGCGGTCGGTGATTTTGTCGCTGATAGGCACTGTTTCCAGTTTCAGCCGCTCTGTCCGGCGGTTCATGAGTTTTTGCAGGTCATTTTTGCTGAAAATGCCGCTGACCTGCCGTTTCGGGCTGGTCTGATCGTCCCAGTAATAAGTTTCAAAGCCGTTTGTAATGAAAATCATAGGGCGTCTGCCAAACTTCCGTTCCAGACAGTCCGCATACAAAACCGCCTGTTTACATCCATTATTAGGGTCTTTGCTGGCACGTTTGGCTTCCACCACAGCCAAAGGCAGACCATCCTTACCAAAAAGCACATAATCCGCATAGCCTTTCTGCCCCACATTACCTGCCATACCGTCCACTTCGTATTCCACCTGCACATCGGCGTCCACGCCTTCCAAATGCCAGCCCGCATCTCTCAGATCCACATCAATAAACCGCTTGCGGGTGGCAAATTCCGAAAGATCCTCCGACTGGAAGGTACGCTCTTTCTTATGCTGGTCTTTTTCCGCCGTGAAACGAGCAGACATTTCCTCGATCTGCTTGCGGAGTTTTTCAATCTCCGCTTGTTTTTCATCCAGCAGGCTTTCCTGTTCCTTGATCTTCTTCACATCCACAGCGATTTTCTCGGCAGGGATACGGGCAGAGTCAAACTTCCGTTCTTGATAGGCGGTGCCATAGCAATAGTCGATCCACTGGACGAATTCAAAAAGGGATTGGAGGCACAAAAGGGCGTCACCCTTCTGGATGTTATGCCCCGTATGTACAGCTTCATTGCCCAGCTTGGCGATAAAGGGCAGCTTGCCCCAAGTATTCCGGTCTACGGCAAAACGGAAAGAAGGCTCATGGAGGAGGGACTGGAGGTTGTCCCGATAAGGCATCTCCATAGAGGTATCGGCGGCATATACCCACTTCACTGCCAGTTCCAAGGCTTTCCGACAGCCCACGGCACACATGGCAGGAGAAGCCGCAAAGATGCGCTCCGCTTCTATGCAGGCAGGGGCAAACAGGGCGTAGGTGGTTTTTTCTTTTAGGAAAGAAAAGTTGGTCATGGGGTCACCTCCTCACATTCTTGCAATACAATTGGATTCATAAGAACATGAATATATGTTTCTTCCTTCCCCATACATTCGATTTTCTCCATATAAACAGAATAAAAATTTGAATGTTCTGTATAATTTAAAATTGCCTCATCTAGAATTATCCTTGTTTCTTCTTCCTGATGAAATTGTTTACCATCTTTATAGACCAATCCTAAAACTGAAATAACTTCCCGTATAATAATTTTAGAAAGACTTCTTTTTTCATCGTCCTGATCTCTTAGTTGATACATTTTCAAGAGAAATGCTTGCATATATGCTATAACTTCTTCGTCGTTATATTCGACCTCAAACATTTCTGGATATGGAAAATTATCTTTATCTCCTTCGATTTCATCATCATGCAAAAACTCGCCTAATTGAAATACATCAAAAGATATTTTTACACCTTTCGAGTTATTGGCACAGGCATAATTATTTTTCAGATATTCTGAATTTCCATTCTTGCTAAAACAAAAAACATATTTACTTCTTAATTCTCTAACTATTTCTTTCACATCTTGACCTATATCCAGATATTCTTTCATGACTTGAAAATATGCTTTATCAATTTTATTTTGATTGAATAAAGAAGATAAAGCCTTTTTCATTAGTTCGACAGAGTGTAAAACTTCCTTTGTATCTCGAAAGCGATCCGCTCTTGTAAAACGAAGATCTATTTTTTCTTTCATTATAATTTTATTTTTGTTTTCTAAAGGTGTATAATGAAATAAAACTGGGTATTTTTCCTTTGATGGATTGATTTCTTTGATTGCTTCCCAAATAAGGTCTTGTAAAGATTGAGAAACAAAATTATTTTTCAAATCCTCACCTCCTTTTTACATTTTTCTGAAATTAGTATTTGTTCTTCTGTAAGCTATTTTATATTTGTCACCTTCATCTAAATTTG
This sequence comes from Anaerotignum lactatifermentans, assembly GCF_014982935.1. NCBI lineage: Bacteria > Bacillati > Bacillota > Clostridia > Lachnospirales > Anaerotignaceae > Anaerotignum > Anaerotignum lactatifermentans. The sequence goes on from NZ_JADCKK010000003.1 coordinate 7,270, forward strand.
CCATTGTAATCAGATAATTTCAAAATCAAAAATCTATTGTTCACCTTTTGTTCTAAATATCTTCAAAAATGGAAAAAAGTTATTAAACAAGAATTCAATTCTATCAATATTTTACATTGGAAGATTATCATCACTATAGTTTCAACCAATGGTTTCTTTGTAATCTATGCTGCACATTAACAAAACTCTACTTTCATACAGAAATGGTAAAGATGACATATTCAAACTTTGCATTAAAAAAAGAAATGTTCATTTTCGTACATCGTACCTTACATTATTATTTTACTCTCCATCATCAGAATCCTCTGTTTCTAAACTAGCTTTTTCAATCCTTTTAGCCTGATTGATTCTAATTAATTCTTGCATAACCGTTACCATTCGCTTTGAATTAAAAATATTATATATTAAATTTTCAAGCTCTTCACGAGTATTGCATGTATAAACATCTCTTACTAAGGTGTCCGAAATGCTACGAGCTATACTCTCATCCAATATTACATCCACAGGATAATTAGCAATACCATACTTTATAAAAAAAACTCTGTATTTATACGCATCATATTCCGGAGTAAAAAGAAAACACTCAAACTTACTTACATTTTGACCGATCCCTCCCAAATCATTCTGAATACTAACAGTTTTCTCTACACTACCTAAGGCTTGCGCTATTCCTGAAAAGCTAGTCTTTGTGTAAGAATAAACACGCCCGCCATAAGGCTGAATCTCCCCCCTAATAATTCCCCGTGTTTCCTCAGGCAATTGTAGTAAAATTTCTTCTATAACTTTATCAGGTGCGGTCAAATCAATATCACTAAAATCCAATTTTTCACCAAAGCTAAGTTTTTTATCCATGAGATACTTCCTCCGTTATTTCAAATATTATTGGTAAATGATCACTGATGTTTTGGTCTGGATGTCCGTTGCTATCTAGCAAATACTTTGTTTCCGTTTCGGTCAATATCTTTAGACTATCCTTTAAAAAACGTTTTTTCAAAATTGGTCTGAAAAGAACTTGATCAAATATATTCCAATATGTGTTTTTTGCACCGCCCCCATTATAATAATAAGTTCCATAAGGTTTCTGGAAATCTCCCAAAAAATTCCACATTGGATTATAGAACATATGATATTCATTTCCAGCTATGATTCTCGAACCTCTCTCTGCCTCACTACATACCGGAATACCATGAAAGTACCGAGCATCAATACAACTTGCTTCATACGGATTAATATTGAAATCTCCAACCACAATAGAATTTTTTGTTCCAATTTCTTCTTCTATGGTCCGTAAATCATGGATAATCCGCTCAATAAGAATTTCACGATAACTTTCGTGCTCCGTATGTAATTTACTGTTTAGATGGACACAACACAATATATCTTTGCCATTAATTATTTGTATTGTATAATGACTCTCATCAAGTTTTAATTCTACACAATCTAATGTCCCTAATAAACATATGCGTTCGCAACAAGTGGCATACTGTTTCATTGTTATGCCGTATAATGCCAACATTGCAATGAGTTCTTCTATCTTTGCAGAATATTCAGCCAATATAATAATAGAAGCATTATTTTCAATGATGAGTTGCCTCAGAACATCATTAATATTTTCGTTTTTATGTGTATTCCAAAATAAAATTCTCAATCCTTATCAAACCATCCTTCACTCAAAATGTTCCTTCATCAAAGCCTTTTTCAATGTTTTCAACTATGCAAGGCTCTCATACATAATTATTTTTGTCTGCTTAACAAACACCAAAAATTGATTTTATAATTCTATTAGTGCAAAAGGAAAGAGCATTTCTGCTAGTTGCCCCTTGTTTAGTATCCCTTTTAATGCCATATTTAAGTACCATATATTGTAGACTTTGATAGCAACATAAACCAGTGTAAATCTAGCACATCATCTTTCTTTGGAATAATTACATTAATTTGTTGATTAAATATTCCCCTAGTATCTATTTGTTTACTATAAATAAAATATAACCTATACTTCAAATTGCCAGAAATAAAACTTTACATTTTTTTCTTTAAATACGCATATCCATTTGAATTAATAGGATTAATTTTTAGACACCTTTCATGTACTTTTATGAAACTAAGCATTGCTTGCTGCGGAACATAGTCTGCCTTTGTTCCTGTATAATCTAATATTTTTTGTAATACCTCCTGTTTATATTTTAATTGGAGTATAATAGATTCAGCTGATTTTTGTTCACTTAGTTGTTTAGATAAATATGCTTGTTCTACTCCGGCAATAATATTTTTCATCTGAAAAAATGTGTTTTCAATCAGATCCTGGATAATACCTCTTTGTATATCCATTTCCCAAATATACTTATAAAAATTATTTATTTCCTGATAATCATCTACATCCATTTTTCTAACAAAGAGATGTTTATATTGATTCCAATAATCAGTCAGAATCAATGCCTTATGCTCATAAAAATATAGTAAGTTTATATTGGTTTCAAATTCTTTAAAATTATTTATTCGATTTATTTCACTCCACAACTCCTTAATTTGTAATACAATCATTGTTGCAGCTTCTTTTTTCTTATGATATTCCTGTAGCCAGTACACCCATAATGCGATTGTACCTACAATCACTAAAGCAATATTCATAAATAGTCGAATTGTTTCTAGACCTATTTCCATTATATTTATCCCCTTTTTAAATTTACTTTTTGTACTTACCTATTATCTATCAAATTACTCCTGCATCAAAACTTTTTCAACATTTTCAGCTTTTTAATACTTGTTTCTGTTTTTTCAGCTTATTCCACAAAATTGTAATTCAATAAATGGAACAATTTCTAGACATTTTTGAAGCTCTTTAAAGTCAATATTATTAGCAGCAACATCTCTAACTCCACTTAGAGCATCCATTTCAATTGCTTTGAAGTATAAAATTACCCTGCTATAAATACTTTCATATCTTGATTAACCGTTAATTCGACTGCTGTAATATCAACAAGAAATATATAGTTTAGAATCTCACTACAAATCATTATCCATATATGGTATTTCAAAACTATTTTTTACCATTGTTTCGAATTACTCACTGGATCCACAAAAATCCCCATGAATCTTGCTCTAGTAGCAAATCTATCTTTTCCAATTACTATGGCATTTAATAATGCAGATGTTGATCTTGTCCAACGCCATGGCATTTTAATCTTTCTCCCATCAAAGAAAAAATCCATTTTTTCAAGTAACTCACTGAAATATTCGGCTATATTCCCCCACTACCTTATTTAATAAACATATTTTTACTTTATGAAAAAACAAATATTCTGGTGGCACATCATCCTTTTTTCATATTCAATCCTGTATGTAGGCTTCATTGCCCAGCTTGGCGATAAAGGGCAGCTTGCCCCAAGTATTCCGGTCTACGGCAAAACGGAAAGAAGGCTCATAGAGGAGGGACTGGAGGTTGTCCCGATAAGGCATCTCCATGGTGGTATCGGCGGCATAGACCCACTTCACCGCCAGTTCCAAGGCTTTCCGACATCCCACGGCACACATGGCAGGAGAAGCGGCAAAGATGCGCTCCGCTTCGATGCAGGCAGAGGCAAAGAGGGCGTAGGTGGATTTTTCTTTTAGGAAAGAAAAGTTGGTCATGGGGTCACCTCCTGAAACAATAATTATGATATAGGTTCTAAATTAATCTTAGGGTTAATCTCAAGTTGTCTAATACCATCCCTAATCGCTTCTATTGGTAACGGATGGATTCTTTCTTTTTCATTTTCAATGCTTATGGTTGTTGGATATGCTAAATTATATTTTTTTTGAAAATCCGCAAAATTTGTACTAGCATTACAATAATCGTGTGCATAATGATAATATACAGTTAAATTAATTATATTTAGATACTTAACTAATCCTTCTATATATTGTCTTATATCAATGCAATTTGGCATAGTTAAAAAATCTTGTTTCAAAATTGCTCCCCAACCATCATATTTCAGTAAATGCTCTTTTTTACAAACCAAATTTACCTTATCTGGCATTGCTACTTCTAGTGTGGTAAAAGGATACGAATAATGAATAATATAATTTCTCAGCTTGTAAAAAAACCTATATTCGATTGATTCGTCAAAAATTCTTTTTAATAAATTATCGAAACTCTTAAATTTATTCTCCCCCTTTCTTTTTACTGATATCGTAGCATAATCTACAAATGTTTTTATAGAAGCGCAAAAATTATAAGTTAATCTATTTGCATTGGTAACAAAATTTGATGGTGAGTTTTGTTCTATAAAAATATTTCTTTTCATTTCCGAATCTGATAGAAAAATTTCCAATTCTTTTCCGTTCTGAACTGCAATTTTATATGCTTCTTTTGTTGCTCCTATATTATCTAAAAAACGAGTTGAATCAAATAATTTATCAAATTCTTCCTTACTTATTTCATCTTTAATCGTAATAATATTTTCTTTTCCCTCAACGGAAAACTCAACACTTGCTGCATAATATTTCATATCACTAAAACCTCACTCAAAATATTTCTGCATCAAAGCCTTTTTCAATGTTTCCAGTTTTTCAAGGCTTTCATTTACTTTTGTTTTTGTTTGCCCTGTTTGATTTACAAAATTGGCAAATTTTCTTTGGAGTTCTATTGATGGTTTATATATGTTTATTTGGGCTATTGCACTTAAAACCAAATCTCTATTTGCAATTCCTTTTGTTAATTTTTGTGATTGTATATAGCAATAATTAGAATTAAGCATATTTTCAAAAAAAATACCATTCAAAGAATTATTAAATTTTAAAACTGCTACATGCACCCAATTTGCAAACTTAATATCAACATCAATAAGTTTTGCAATTCCTGTAGTTCCACCTTTGCTATATAATATATCACCTTTTTGAGGGTTACATTTTCTTATAGATTCTTGATAATCCTTTTCAGAAATATATTTTGCAGTTGAGAAATCAATCTTTCCATTTACAATATTTCGAACAGATATAAATGGATATCCACTTTCTTTACCAACATCTACTAGTGACTTGTGTGGACCATCTTTAATATAATAACACGCTTTTCCAATAGTTGTTTCTTCCCACCCCATAGGGTTGCTTACTGGGTCTCCAAACATCTCCACAAACCTTGCCTTTACCAGCAAATCCAGCTTTTCCAGTTGCTGGCGGCGTTTGGCTATGAGGTCGCTGACCTTGTCCAGCACCGCCGCAATTTTTCGCTGTTCTTCCAATGGCGGAAGAGGAATAGAACATTCCTTTACAATAGAAGATGTTACTGCCGGATAACTTGCTCCAGTCGCTTGAGCAACCATATTTTCAATAAACGCAGGTGATTGACAAAAGTAAAATACATATTTGTTATCAGTATTAGACAGACATCGTAATACACAATATCCAGTTGATGCAACTGTGATGCTATCAAAACCTTCAGTTACCAAAGCAACAGCATTCAAGTTTGGACGAACCGTCGAAACAAGAATATCTCCCGGAAATACCAGTTGTTTTGCTCTACTTGGTGCGTCCTCAAATGACATGATTTGCGTTTGTATGATTTCTTTCCGTTGATTATCAACAGAAGATATGTCAATGTAGTTTATATCACCCTTATATGTTGACTTAATTGTATCAATTTTCTTCTGACATACATCTCCTAACTTTGCCATCACAACATTCCCTCCAATTCTGCCAGTCCTTTGGTAATCTCCATTTCCAGCTCATTGAGATCTGCCAGAATCTCCGTTGTAGAAGGGTATTCCACTGGCACATATTCCACCTTTTTATACTTATTGATGGACAAGTCATAGTCGTTTTGGGCGATTTCCTCTTTTGGCACAAAGAAGCTCTGTTCTGTCCGCTCCCGTTCTCCTTCCTGCTCCAGATGACAGAAGCGGTGGATAATGTCGGGAATGTCGTTGTCGGCGATTTCGCTGCGTTTGTCGTCCAGACTGAAGCCGTCGGCTTTCATATCGTAGAACCACACATTTTCTGTACCGCCTGCCCCTGTTTTGGTGAACACCAGCACCGCCGTAGACACGCCGGCGTAGGGCTTAAACACGCCGGAGGGCATGGAGATCACCGCTTTGAGCTGATGGTTTTCCACCAGTTCTTTCCGAATGCTTTTATGGGCTTTGGACGAACCAAAAAGCACCCCGTCCGGAACGATGCAGGCGCATCTGCCCCCTTTTTTCAGCATCCGCAAGAACAGTGCCAGAAAAAGCAGCTCTGTTTTCTTGGTATTGGTCACGGCTTTCAGATCGTCGTTGATGCTTTCGGCATCCACTGTCCCTTTGAATGGCGGATTTGCCAGACAGACCGTATAAGCTTCTTTGATCTGGTTCTGTTTGGATACGCTGTCCTGATAGTCGATTTCCGGGTTAGTGATGGAATGGAGCATCAGGTTCATGGCGGAGATCCGCAGCATGGTTCTGTCCGTATCAAAGCCAGTGAAGGCTTCCCCTGCGAAATGTTCCCACTGCTCGCTGGTCATGGTGTCCTCGTAATGCTTGCGGATATATTCCGAAGCGGATACCAGAAAGCCAGCAGTACCACAGGCAGGGTCTATGTTCCTACTGATTTTGATACAAAAGAAAAAGCCCTCTCCGGGGCAAAAGCCGCCGAAAAAGGCTTGAAATAAGGGCTTCCGAGGTCATGCTCTGACTTTGGAAGCCCTTGTTTTATGTGTTCATTTGTCCTGCTGCCGCTCGGTAATGTGGCGGAGTGACAGCCTTGCGGTGTAGTGATTTTGGAATAATTAAAAGGTGTGGAAAAATTAAAAGGTTTCCGCAACAGCCCATCTGTCATTCCACATAAGAGACCGTACATTCCTTAGTTACAACTGTTCCTCAGATTTGTTTCAGTCCATAACCATGTTGCCGAACATCCATGCGATACCGTGTACGATGTTTCCCACATTAACTGTTCCATCATATCGGAGATATAGATTAAATGTAAAGCCAAGCGTCTCTACCACAATATCACAGTTCGGCTCATCTGATTTGGCTGATGGATTCCACTCCACATCAAGAACTCTGCCAGAAAACAGGATATGTGGACTCTGCTCAAAATGCTCCCAATCGTTATTCGCTGGGAATGTCCCCATTGGAATCATAGAGATGGATGCCATTTTATTTTTCTCGTCTTTGCAGTAGTCTTCCTCGGAATTAAAAATCCGTATATCGCTCCCCACACCACAAATATCGATGGCACACGAGCCTTCTTTCGCATCCGTGTATTCATCCGCATTGTCAATAAAGATGTTGAATGGTATCTCCAGGCCCTCATCATCACTGGTTTCTACCCTGGCAATTTCCCCATCTTCGTAATCCATAAAATACAGGAATTTCAATTTGGCCATGAGACACCGCCATCCTTCCTTCGAACCGTTTCTGGTAGTCCATGACAGCCGTCATATAGCGGATGTCATTCGAAAAACAGTTTTTATGTTTTGCCGATAGTATTTCCTCGTCATCGAAGATTCAAGTCTTGTATGTCCAACTTAGTGTTTTTGAGGTAGTGTGTAAACACTGTTTTCGCCGGCAAAAGACGCACTTGTATGTCCTCCAATCCCAGCCTTTTCATCATGGCAAGGGAGACAGAGCCCTTTTCGATAATTTCCGACATTTCTGTCGGCATAAGGAAACAGTTTTTTACCGTACCTATCTGGTGAGCATCCACAAAAGGCTGATAGACCAACTGGTACAGATACTGCTTGGTGATGGACTCAATACCAGGCTGACCGCGCAGCTTTTTATTATGTTCCAGTTGAATATTGTAGTATTTTGCATCAAAAATGATAAACTGACAGTGCCCATCGACATTAACGATTGAAATGAGGTCTGGGATGAGCGTGTCCTCGGCCTGCTTAACAAACGGTTCCCCGTTCGGTGCAGTTCCAGACCACTGCGGTTTATCAATCAAATCGATGAGTTTCTTATACCTCATATCGTGATATTGCTCAGCCAATGGTACAGGTAGTCGCAATCCACCAATCGGCTTCTGTAACTGATTGTCCAACACCTCTGCACATACTTTTTCCCACACCATATTAAAACTGTTCGTTCCGAACATGCTGAAGCAGTCCAGATCATCCAGGGCACTGCTGTTGGCAATGTAGGCATACAGCGTTTTCAGCAGAAGCTGTTTGCGAGTATTAAACTGGACATTGAGTTCCTTAATGATACGCTCCAGAACATACTCTTTGTCTCCAAAGTCCTCGATCTGCTCATCGGAAATATCTACACCCATGATGTCAAACAGATCTAACAGGTCGGCATCTCTCAATTCCTCCGTGCAACGGGTGAGGATAGACTCATGTAGGCGCTTGAAGAAATCGAAATCGTCATTCACACGCTTCATGGTCAACAATTCCGGGTAGTACGGCCGGTTGTTGCTTAAGAGGGTGAAAGTTTCGTTGATGGTCTTATCCCAAAGAATGTCACCGGCTCCGTTGGATTCGATGATGTCCTGCGTGTTGGTGTAGGCACCGTACTCGAAATAATCCTGGAGGAGGAACAGCATAACAGCCAGCATATTGAATGCGCTGCTGTCACTCGTATCGTTGTACATACGAATAATTTGTTCCTTGGAATTGTACTTTTCCAGAACCTTCAACACCTGTTTCAGTTCTGTTTTGGGAGCCGTGGTATCGAGCAGATATTTTGGATAGCATTTTAGCACACGACCCTCAATGGTAATAACGCCCACAAAGGTGAACACATAAAGATACTCATTTTCGCCGACCTCAACATCGGCGATTTCGATGTCCTCATCTACCAGATCGGTAAGATCCTTTTGGATGTCGTTTGCTTTTACTGCCTTCAACACGCCATATTCTTTCAGACGTTTCAGAATGTGAACAGTCTTTTCCTCAGAGCAATGGAACTCTTTAACCAGGTCTTCCTGGGTATAGCGTTTTTGTTCTCGTAAAAATACTGAAATCATTCTCCATCATCCTCTGGGACACTATCAATAAACTGGCTACTGATTCCCTCGCAGAAAATATATACACCCTTGATGTCAAATTCTCTGCAAATCTTGGAATACTGAGTCTTTGCCTTTTCGTCGCAGCCACCAAACAGCGTAATACGCTTCTGTTTTGCGGCATCATCAAACAGGTACATAATGACTTTGTTCTTAAAGACACGAGTGAAAACAGTGGGATCGATTATTTCACCTTCCGGCAGATTCTTTTTGGAAATGAAATATGGGCCCAGCAACTTATCCTCGTTCACTTTGTAGGTAAGTAGTTCGTTATTGATAGCTTTGCGGAGCGCATTCCATTCCACAATGCGGCGATAATCACCCTGACCGAGAATGACCTTTTTTCCAACGATTCCGGCTTCACTATCATCAATACCCAAGTAGGTAAAATCCCATCTGCGCTTGAAAGCAGTATCCATCGGAAATACACCCTGGTCAGCACTGTTCATGGTAGCCCAGATGAACATATTGTCAGGGATACGGATTTCGGAATAATCGTTGGGATTGCCACCGAGTTCTCCCGCCAGATACTTTTTGATGTCCTCAGATGCCTGGATTGGATATTCACTGACCTCATCACCACCACGGTCAAGCAACTGAAATACATCACCGAACACAGCAGCAACATTGGCACGGTTAATCTCCTCAATTACAAGCAGGAACGGCTTAGGAGCATCAGTCCTACTGTTCTGGAGGGCTTTTACATAAATGCGCATGAATGGCCCCGGTACATAGGAATAAGTAATGGCATCTTTGCCCTCGCTGTCTTTGCAAGGTACCGGCTTATATGTACCGACAAAATTGGCGTAGGAGTAATCCGGGTGGAAAGTTACACGCTCGCATTCGCCGCCATCTGCAAGTAGCTGCTCCTTTTCGTAGTTCAGAGTGAAACTTTTACCAGTACCAGGAGCACCGAAGAGGATGCGGTTCCGTTCAAAAGAGGATAGGTATCCCGTATTGAACTTAATCGGGATATAATCATCAACCAAAATTGGAGACTTCTCCGTTCCTCGCGACCAATAATACTTTTTATACAAGAATAGAAGATTTTCAGGTTTTTTTATCTCATAACATGTAGTTAAGTATCCCTCGTCTTCCGGAAGTCTATCGGATTCGTCAAACGAAGAATGCCACACACCAGATTTTTGATGTGCCATATCTTCATTCTCTTCATAAAAATATGGGGAGAGCGAATCTACAAAAGCTATTAATTGTGAACCATCCATCACAGTAATAACAGAAGTCGATGATGTTTCATAGAAAGCTTTTATTTCTCCAGCTTTTCTTGAGGCTGTTTTTCTATCGTTCTGATAGTAATGCTCTAACAGAGCTTCTGTCACCTTGTCTCTGTCAAGAGAGCCATTTTTGATGTAGTTGAGCAGGTTGCCTGTCTCTTTCCATCCGATGGCTATAATTCCCTTACTCATCCATTTCTCAGCATAGTGTTCAGACTCATCAGAAGAACCAAGCCTGAAGAAATGGCGGATTTCTCCAAACATTGCATAACAGACATCTTGAAAGTTAGGAGACATATAGTTTGTTCTCTTTTTAATAAGTGCAAGCTGCCCGTTCATACCATAGTATTTTTCACTTGGTTTTATTCCAAATCCGAACAAAATATGCTTAAGCCAATCAGTTACATACCAACCGATAAACTGGTCGGGAAAAATCATGTGCAAATATTTCTGCACCCATGCGTAGGTGGCAAATTTACCCATTAATGCGTTCAAATCATCATCCAATTTCTCATAAGCTTCGACAGAGTCGAGTGTTCTGGATTGAATCATCTCACAAGCACTCACAAGGTTGTCGCGGATTGTTTTACCAAATTGCAACGCATCTGACTCTGAAAGAACTTGAGGTGTCTTTGGAGCGCCAGTAGTCCATGACCCATCTTCCTGACGTTGAAAAAGACCGAACTTGAATGATGAGCCGCCTGAAATACTTCCAAAAGTGCGCTTCAACTTCTGATTAAACTCCAAATGGTAGCAAAGACTATCATTAGTTCCATCTGCCGTTAGGAAGAGGTAGCTTAGCAATTCATCGTCACTTAATTTTTTCAAAACGTCAGGGCCGAATTTTTCTTTGAAATCATTAAGCAGACTTGTTATTTCGTCTACAGGAGTATCAAACCTAACGGTGTGAGTCTTGGGATACTCCATAACCAAATTTCCTGCTCGTTCATATATCATAGCTTCGTCTTGCATGACTTAGTCCTCCTCTTTTAGTCCGCCTTAAGGATATATTCAATGCTATTATCATAATCGCCGTAATAATCGAACCAATCCTGTTTGAAATTTTCTTCCTTATATATCCAAAAAGAGGACGAGTCCGAAAGCCGCTTACACACACAATCTACTGATTTTCGTTCTTTTATCGAATATGCGGATAGGGCGATATTATTTCCATCCGAGCTGACATTAAAAAGTAGCGTCTGTGAAAGAAGTTTCATCCAATCCGACATATTTCTTCTTGCTCTCGTTAGTGGCTGAAGTTGTTGACCGCCATGCCGTGATGCTATGATGCTCTCAGTACAAAGTGAATAATCCAGCATAGTCGTACATCGTACTGCATATGCCTGCATTTCGTCCAATGATAATATGGGCTGTTCACCGCTTTCCCACAACTTATATAAAATCTTCCATATTAATGCCGCTGGTCTTATTTGGATATTGTAATGCGCCTGCAGTTCCGTAAAAGATTCATAATTAAAGTTTTCACCATAGCTTTGCATTAAGGATGGACTTAATTGAGACTTATGCCCGTTCGGGTACTGATACCTTAGTAATTGTAAGGTAATCAATTCTGGATAAGAAAGGTTTTTGTTCAAATAAGCCATCGCTATAGGCGTAAGCGTTAGTACCTTGGTTATTCTCGTAGAGTATATGAGTCCAAATTCGCTCAATATCTGCTGATAATCTCTCCAGGCATCAACCTGATTGCTATCTGCTCGAACATTGGCTGTAAGGATTCCGTTATTGACGAGATATCCGTTTATTTTCTTCGCATCTATAGTTTCTCTTTTGCATAGGAGACAAGCATTCAGCAGACCATCAAACACCTCGGCTTTTAAGACTCCGGCGTGTTGAGTAATTGGCCACGATAAGCCTTCATATGGAATATTAGGATACATTTTGCGCCTCCAACACTCTTTTTATTGCCGACAGTATTTCATATGCTAATAAAGGCGGCACGGCATTTCCTACCTGTCGATATTGCTCGGTTCTTGAGCCTGAAAACTCATACCAATCGGGGAAACTTTGTAAACGCGCAGTTTCTCTAACTGTCAAAGCCCTTGGCTCATATGGATGAATAAACGGTCTTGCGCCTCCTGCAGAAGAACCAATCATCACTGTACCCGATGGCATATCCGGTTTTAGTCTGTCCGAATAAGATCCGCGATCCCTTCCACCTTGGGGGACTGCTTCAAAACGCTTTCTTACAGCATCCGTATGAACTCTGATCACTTGATTTGGCAATCCCTCTACACTTTCCAGAGCATACTTGCTCGGCATCTTATCGGGGAGCTGATCGTGAAAAGGACCTGTTGCATTTGTTGGGAAAGAAAAGGATTCACACGATATATCAGGTCTAAATCCAACAATAAAAATCCGTTCTCTTTCTTGCGGAATGCCAAAGTCAGATGCATTTAATTTGGTTCTATACAATTGATAGCCCGTTTTGTTTTCAATGAATTCCAAGAGATTAGTAAAATCCTCTCCATGATTTACTGTCATCAAACCAGGAACATTTTCAAACATAAACACCTTCGGTCTCAACCCAGATACAAGCTCAAAATACTTTATAGTCAATTTGCCTCTTGGATCATCCAAAGACTGCCTTTTGCCCATAATGCTAAATGCTTGGCAGGGCGGACCGGCTATAATCAAATCTATATCTCCTTTAATATTAGCCAGGCTCCTGATTTTTTCAGCGGTCAGATCCATTGCATCATCGTTATATACAGAAACATGGGGCAGGTTGGCTTTTATTGTTTCTGTATATGTCGGAATGATATCACTCACCAAAAGCGTCTTGAAACCAGCAAAATGAGCCCCAAGATCAAGACCGCCGCCACCGCTGAACAGACTGATACAGTTATATTTATAATCAACTTCTTTGCTGAATGAGTTCAGCCTCTGAAGATATATGTTCGTTTTCTTTTCACTCAAAATAGTCACTCCTCCTGATAGCCAATTGCCTCCACAATATCCCTAAAAACAGACTCAATTACAGGGGGACAGACCGCATTGGCCAATTGTTTAGCTGCATCCGTTCGAGAAACTGCCGTAAAATCATAATTATCCGGAAATCCCATAACTCTTTTCATTTCGTTAACGCTCAAGTGCCTACGCTCTTTTGAAAGAATCGGAATATGTGCTCCACCGCCCGAGTTCAAAACTGTAAGGGTAGGTAAAGGATTATCAATTGACAATGCTCTTACGCCACTCGACCTCACCTGAAAAACACAATCACTGAGGTCACAATTTGCCGCGACACGCTCCAATGACTTTCTTGTCCGAGGAACATCAAACGACATTTCATCTATGGTCTTAATGCCCAGATAATAATCAATGTACTCATCCCATCTTTTGGTTATTGGGATAGAGCGATCGCCGTGAATGACGAAAGGTCGAAAAGCTGTTTTTTCTGTCCTCTTCTTTGTAAATTCAACTATACACTCTCCGTAAATATCCTTACGAAGGCCCACAATATAGATGCGTGAACGGCTTTGAGGGATTCCAAAATATGCACTATCCAATATAGCGGAAGATACGCAGTATCCAGCATCCGTCAGCTTTTCAGTAATAACTCGAAATGTCCTTCCTTTATCATGCCTTACCAGATTCGGAACATTTTCCAAAAATACTATTTGGGGCTTCTTTGCCTCAATTACGGACATCAGTCTAAAAAAAACCGTTCCTCTCGAATCCTTAAATCCAAGCTCTTTTCCTGCAGCAGAGAATGGCTGACAAGGAAATCCTGCGCACAGCATATCAAAATCAGGAAGATTAAATGGATTAATCTCAAAAATATCTTTTGAGTCAAAACCAATCCCGAAGTTCTGCTTATAGGTCTTTTCGCAACTGTCATCAATTTCGTTTGTATAAACGGGCTCAGCCCTTATTCCTGACGCCTCAATTCCAAGTCGGAAACCGCCGACTCCCGTACAGAATTCTGCATATCGAATTGGTCCCAACATGGTTCTACTTCCTCTCATTAATTCCTCACTCTATCTTTTGATGATGGGGATAAAGCATCGCTCTCTTCATCGTCAATAAATTCCATAATATCACCAACATCGCATTTTAGCGCACCGCATATACGTAGCAGAACATCAGTATTCACATTTCCGCCTTTTCCGAGCTTGGCAACGGATGTGGCGCTAATACCGCTCATCTCCCGCAAAGTTTTTTTATTAATCCCGCGGTCAATAAGAAGTTTAAAGAGTTTGTTATAGCTAAAACGCATCTGCATTACCTCCGTGATTTCTCTCTTTCTACATTCTACATAAATTACTTCACATCATTTAGGAATCCATATCGTGTTCCCGGAATCAATCCTTTGCCGAAGGTTTCAACGACCGCGCCATGCTTCTCGTATTCAAGGGAAGGGATATGGTCAAGGTTCTCTATAATAATAAGCTGTCCCTCGTCTTGATGATTCATGAAGTAGCGGTAAAGCCCAGCTCTCATACTATCCGGCATCCTGTCATCCACCCCATCATCGAAGCCGTGAAGCGGAGTATCAATGATAAAAATGTGAGGATCGAATTTAGCATTTAGCGCCAGATATTTCCGCAACATCATTATCATCACTGTATTAAGGTAAGAGCGGTAGCCTTTGCCGTGGCTCGTTCCTTTATCCTCGCCATTTACCTCAATATCAAACGTTGTGAAATTGAAGTGCGCTTGAAGCAAACCGTAATAATTGCATTCCTTAAGAATGGAGTGGGCATATTCAGACATCGTGGTGGCAAAATCATCCCCAAAGTAGTCCTTGGGATGATACTCTAAAGTCCTATCATTTTTCTGCTCGTTTTCTAAAGCAGTCAGATCGTTTCCAAAGTCCGTGGCATAGGCTTCAATCAATGCGATCTCACTGGCAATTCGGAGATATGCCTTATAAGCATCGACTGTGTTTTGCTGCTCACTTTCCTTGGGGCGTAGTTCTGTTTTAATTTTAGATTCGAGAGCATCACGCTGCCGCTTAAACTTATCAAGTTCGGCCTTGATTTCTTTCTTCCGTTCCTCGACATCTTTCTCCGTATCTTCAAGACCGGAAAGTTGAGCCATCGTCCGCTCCATTTCTACTTTGGATGCGGCAATATAGGATATCCGCTTACGAGGAGTAATCGTTCCTTCGCAGTATGGACATTTGGTGACTTGTGGAACTTCATGATAGGCTTCTTCTCCCTCGACAATGAGAGAAAGCCGTTGAATATCAGCTTTATACTGCGCGGCAAGCCTGTGGTATCTCGTCAAAAGAACATCGCACTCCGCAGCTCGTTCCTCTGCTTCCAGAATGGAAGAGAGAATTATTTGGCTTTCTGCAAGCGCACGGTCAATTTTTTCCCGTGTATCCTGCAATGCAGCGGTCGCTTGGGCTATTTGTGCTTCGACATCCGCGCCATCAAAAATGTGCAGATCTTGTTCAAGCTGCTCCTTGCGCTCCGCAGCATCCCGGATTTTCCGATTAACATACTCGGCTACAGCTTTTCGGCGCGCTTTCTTTATTTCCTTTTTCTCTTGGGCATCTGTCTCTGTAAAAGTCCTGCCGGTTATTAGATACAAAAGTGCCGAAAGGAATAGAGTGTTCTCCATATAGCGATGTTTTGGCTCTACAATAGAGTCAATATCATCAATTCGGTTTTCGTCTAAATAAAATACACGCAGCAAATTGCGCCAGGTAAGCCGCTTCTTTTCGAACCTTGCGTTCGTTACAATCATGGTTTCTTGCTCGATTCCAATGAGCTTCAGCCATACTTCGTTCAGAGGTGGATTCTTTGCTCCCTTACGGTAATTGACATCATAGGTGCCGCTATCTATACCGTCTATGGTGCTGGTCACCTCTACCTGATTCTTTCCCACATTCCTATGAAGAGTGACTTCGCCATCACGGTCATTTGATCCGACAATCATGGTCACGCCGTCATATTTTGCCGTTTCCTTAAACGGCTTGTCCACGGATCCACCGAAGATAAAGTCAATACAATTTGCCACGCAGGTCTTTCCACTGTCAGAGCGTCCCTGTATGATGGTCAGTCCTTTACCGAAGGAAACGCTGGCATCGCCCTTGGCGGTGCTTTTCGCTATAACTTTTTTAATGTAAAATCCCGCCATCGCGTTACCTCCTTAAGGATTTCGTTGATTGCCGACTAATTTCGTTGAACAGCTGGACATCGCTATAGTTCCCATACTTCGCAACCACAAGCCGCATCAGTTCTTTGTACCGCTTGGCATATTCTGATTGGAAACTCTTGCTCATGTTTCTTCCACTTTCTGAAGCGGAATAAAGGATGCCTGCTTCATCATCCGTGGCTATAACCAGCCCATCAACTACCAGATTCTTTATTGCAGTTTTTATAAGGTTCCGCCTTGCTGATAGTTCACTGAATGCAAAACCGTTTTCCCCATTTAGAGATTTATCTGCAACGCCGAAGTCCTCACAGTAAATCGCCATGAAGTCATAAGCGGCAATTCTGTCGAGTGTAATTCCGGCATTCGCCACATCAAGAAGTAGCACCACGTGGAGAGACAACTCAAAGGGCGTATTGAAAAGTCTGTTACTCATCAATGTTCACCCACGACTCAATCACACCGTCATTCACCAATATATGGCAGATGCCTTTCTTCTCCAAATTACCAATCAGATTCCGCATCTGGCTGAGTACGGAACTGTCGAGCGTGGTACTTGTTATTTTTTCAAGGACGGCATTCAGCCTTGCGTAACCATCCTCGTAATCCCTCCAGTATGTGGTATTAATGCCGTGCCACGCATCATCCTTCAGTCTGCCGAACTCATCCTCTCCGTCATCGAAGATATCCCGGACAGACCGTTCGATACTTACTGCGCTATAATATGCCATACGCTGTTCCTTATAGTTCTCTGCATATCGCTTCGGAAGGGAAGGAACATCGTCAGCAGTAAAAGTCTCCTTGTTTAATTTCTGAGCATATGCCTCATACAAAGCACGAATGTAATCAAGTTCATGCTTGCCTACATCATCAGGGACAAGTGCCTGATGAATCGTTATGACCTCACCGGATATATGTAACTTATCGCCTCTGCGCTCTATTGTCGCAGGGGCTATATTTTTTAGACTTCTTCCTGTCTCCATGCGCTGATAGTTCAACGCAGTCACATCATCGGATAATCCCTCCGAACGGCGTCTGATGATTTGAGCCAGGATATTAGCGCAGGCCTGCCCAACTTCGGAAGGTTCGACATCGAATCCGAACTCAGCCAGCTTGTCCTTCATGTGGTTCAATGCATCGAAGGAATATGTATTTACGAAATCAGCAAACTTTGCCTCATCCAGTCGAGGCGTAAGTGCAGATGCCTTTTTCTGCGAAATTGGCAGCCTGCCACTGTAATATGCCTCCAGTGTGGATTTTCCAAGCCCATAAAGTGGATTCGGAGAATCCTTTTCCAATGCCTCATCATCCAGGATGGCATCCGTCAGAATCTTCACAAATTCTGCGGCGTTCATTTTTGTTTCGTAATTATGATGCATGAACTGTACAAGGTCGCAGAACTTCAAGTTGACACCATCCTTTCCAATGTAGGCATTTATGTAGGCAGATGTAGGCAAACCTACGAGTTTTGGAAGTCCTATTTTCTATAATGAAATCGTGATAAGGCAGAAGGAGCGCACAGTCTGTGCGAAATCCAAAACGCCTCATATCACATTATACCACGAGCAAACGCGATAATCAATATAAATTTGTGAACGCAAAACTTGTTTTCAGAATAAAGCTATTGATTTGCGTTTGCGAGTGGTGCGATCCCGCCCGACACCGCATCAGCTGATCACTGATGGCTCAACGGTATCCGGCGGCACAACTCAATATCACAGCTGCCTTTTGAGCGGGTTAGCTGCAATCCGAAACGGAGAACTCCGTTAGGACTGCGGTTAGGTTTTTACACCCTTTTTGCGGCAGCGCCCAGAGTCCTCCGTTTCGAGAAATCGAAAATCGGAGGACTTTTTATGAAAACCAATGCAAATCAGAACACATCAACCATCTACTACCGCCCACTCAAGCAGTGGATCGATGTCACCCCGGAACAGAAGCACGACTGGGAGCGGTTCGTAGGGACTACCCGCAAGGCAAAGCAGAGAGCCGGAGCCTGCTGCATCCCGTACAAAAAGAGCTACAAGTGCGACGGTATTTGCGACACCTGCGAGTTCCGCTGTATCCCGAAGGACGCTCCCCAGCATCTCTCCATCGACACTGAAATGGAGAACGCTTACGAAAACGGCGTCTCCCGCACCAGCTTTCTTGCGGACAGCAGGCTTACCACGGAGATCGATATCGACTCCCTGATCCTGAACGGCCTGCTCACAGAGCTTCAGTCATCCGACCCGGAAAGCTACGAGATCCTCATGGCTATTGCGGACGGGCTTTCCGAACGCGCCGGCGCAGAGCGGCTGCAGATGCCCCGAAACACATTTGTGTATAAACGCAACCAGCTGCTGAAGCGGCTCAAGGAAAAATTCTAAAATCTTTCGGCCAGCCCCTCCTTTCCTGTCCAGATGGGTCTGTGAAAGGCAACACAAGACGCCTTGGGAAAGGAGGGACCGCCGATATGAGTTACAACGCAAACCATTATGACGCCCGTGCCGACGAGGACATTGTTGATGTCCTGACCGCAATCAGCGTGGTGTCAAGGAGACTGGCAAGCAACCTGACCATCGCACGCCAGCAGAGCAAATCCAGGGAAGGAGGAAAATCACATGAGCAGAATGAGCGATATGGCGCAGACCATCGAAGAACTTCGCAGTGCTGCCGCTGCTATTTCGGATGCCGCTGACTGGCTGACGAAGATGTTCAGCGGAGAGCCGCAGGCAGAGGATGCTCCTGCTGCTTCTCCTCCTGAACCGGAACTGACGCTGGAGCAGGTCAGAGCCGTACTTGCGGACAAATCCCGCCAGGGACACACCGCCGAGATTCGCGCCCTGCTTCAAAAGTACGGCGCATCCAAGCTGTCACAGATCGACCCCGCACATTACAAGGCATTGCTCGCCGAAGCGGAGGTGCTGACTAATGGCAGTTAAGCACGCAGTCTTATCCGCTTCTTCTTCCGAACGGTGGCTCAACTGTCCGCCCTCCGCAAGGCTGTGCGAAGCCTACGAGGACAAGGGCAGCGATTACGCCGCCGAAGGGACGGACGCCCATGCGCTCTGTGAGTTTCGGCTGAAGCAGGCTCTGGGGATTCCGGCGGATGATCCCATCGAAAACCTCTCCTGGTACAACGAGGAGATGGAGGACTGCGCCGCCGGGTATGCCGCCTATGTATCGGAGCTTCTGGAGCCCGCAAAGCAGACCTGCGCCGACCCGGTCATCCTGATCGAGCAGCGAGTGGATTTCTCCCGCTGGGTACAGGACGGCTTCGGCACCGCCGACTGCATCGTCATCGCTGACGGTGAACTGAACATCGTGGACTATAAGCACGGCAAAGGCGTGGAAGTCAGCGCCGTGGATAATCCGCAGATGATGCTGTATGCCCTCGGCGCTCTGGAGATCTTTGACGGCATCTACGACATCGATTCCGTCCGCATGACCATCTACCAGCCCCGGAAATCCAATATCAGCGTGTATGAGATGGACAAGGCCGACCTGTACGAATGGGCAAACAGTGAACTGACTCAGAAGGCGCAGCTTGCTTATGAAGGTCAAGGCTCCTTCAGCTGTGGTGAGTGGTGCCGGTTCTGCAAGGCGAAAGCCGAGTGCAGAGAGCGCGCCGAAGCGAACCTGGCTCTTGCCCGGTACGAATTCCAGACCCCTGCGCTCCTCGCTGATGAGGAGATCGCCGGCATCCTGGACAAGGTGGACGCGCTTACCGCCTGGGCTGCGGATGTGAAGGAATACGCTCTCCGGCAGGCAGTCAGCGGCACGGCGTTCCCCGGATGGAAACTGGTCGAGGGGCGCTCCAACCGTAAATACACCAGCGAAGCCGCCGTTGCCGCCGCTGTGGAAGGCGCAGGCTTCGATCCCTATGAGCGAAAAGTCCTCGGCGTCACCGCCATGCAGAAGATGCTCGGCAAGACCCGCTTCGAGGAACTTCTCGCCCCCTACATTGAAAAGCCGCAAGGCAAACCCACGCTCGTGCGGTCGAGCGATAAACGGTCCGAATGGAATACCGCGAAAAATGATTTTATGGAGGAAATGTAATATGTCTACCAACACAAACAGAGTCAACAACCCTATGAAGGTCATCACCGGCCCCGACACCCGCTGGTCCTACGCCAACGTCTGGGAGCCCAAGTCCATCAACGGCGGCACGCCCAAGTACTCGGTGTCGCTGATCATCCCGAAGTCCGATACCCGGACGGTGGCAAAAATCAAGGCCGCCATTGAAGCCGCCTATCAGGAGGGACAGGCCAAGCTGAAGGGCAACGGCCGCAGCGTGCCTCCTCTCTCCGCGATCAAGACTCCGCTGAGAGACGGCGACATTGAAAGGCCCGACGATCCTGCCTATGCGAACGCCTACTTCATCAACGCCAACTCCGCAACCGCTCCCGGCATCGTGGACGCGGACCGCAATCCTGTGCTGACCCGCTCCGAGGTGTATTCCGGCGTGTACGGCAGAGCGTCCATCAACCTGTACGCTTTCAACAGCAACGGCAACAAGGGCATCGCCTGCGGGCTGAATAATCTGCAGCTCATCCGTCCCGGCGAACCCCTGGGCGGCAAGGCCAGTGCTGAAGCTGACTTCGCAACTGAAGACGACGAGGATTTCCTCGGTTAAGACAAGGGAGGTAAACGGCCATGACAATGTTTCAGACAATTCTGCTTTTTGCTGTTCTCGCCATCTGGCTGTGCATCAGCGCAGTCATTCTGATCAGCAGCATCCAGTCCTTCCTCTATGACCGCAAGCGCGAAAAGCGTGAGCGTGAACAGGCGGCCCGTGACGCAGAGTATCACGAAAACCGCATGAAGCTGCTGGAGAAATAAAGTACCAAGCCCCAGGGCGGCGGAGCGATCTGCCGCCCTATTGGGGTATGGAAGGAAGTGACGAAATGCAAACCTTATCAATCGACTTGGAAACTTACAGCGACCAGCCCCTTGCTAAAACTGGTGTGTATCGCTATGTGGAGTCTCCCGATTTTGAAATACTGCTCTTTGCCTACAGCGTGGATGGCGGTCCAGTGCGGCAGATAGACCTTGCCTGCGGGGAGAAAATCCCACCAACGATCCTTGCCGCACTGGAGGACGACAAGGTGACCAAGTGGGCCTTCAACGCCAATTTTGAACGCATCTGCCTGTCACGCTTTCTGGGCTATCCGACCGGCGACTATCTGGAGCCGGACTCCTGGAAATGCTCGATGGTCTGGGCTGCGTACATGGGTCTGCCCTTATCCCTGGAGGGAGCCGGCGCCGTTCTTGGGCTGGAAAAACAAAAGCTGGCCGAAGGCAAAGACCTCATCAAATATTTCTGCCAGCCCTGTGCACCAACGAAGTCCAACGGTCAGCGCACCCGCAATCTTCCAAAACACTCCCCGGACAAATGGCTGGCATTTAAAAAATACAACATCCGCGATGTGGAGACGGAGATGTCCATCCAGGCACGGCTCTTAAAGTACCCTGTGCCGGACAGCGTCTGGGAGGAATACCATCTCGACCAGGAGATCAACGACCGCGGCGTGGGACTGGATATGGAGCTGGTGCGGCAGGCCATTCAGATGGACGGGCGCTCCCGCTCGGAGCTGACCCAGGCGATGAAGGAATTGACCTCACTGGATAATCCCAATTCGGTACAGCAGATGAAGCAGTGGCTTGCAGATAACGGCGTGGAGACCGATACCTTGGGCAAAAAGGCTGTAGCGGAGCTTTTGAAAACTGCGCCGCAGCAGCTGCAAAAGGTACTGACCCTGCGCCAGCAGCTTGCGAAATCCAGCGTTAAAAAATATCAGGCGATGGAGACTGCCGTCTGCGCCGATGGCCGGGCAAGAGGTATGTTTCAGTTTTACGGAGCCAACCGCACCGGGCGGTGGGCAGGCCGCATCATTCAGATGCAGAATCTCCCTCAGAACCATCTGGACGATCTGACCGAAGCCAGAGGGCTTGTCCGGGCAGGCGGCTTTGACGCTCTGGAAATGCTCTATGAGGACGTGCCGGATACCCTTTCTCAGCTGATCCGCACGGCATTCGTGCCGCAGGGAAACAGAAAATTCATTGTGGCGGACTTCTCCGCGATTGAAGCCAGGGTGATCGCATGGCTTGCCGGCGAGAAGTGGCGGCAGGATGTATTCGCCGAGGGCAAGGACATCTACTGCGCCAGCGCATCCCAGATGTTCGGCGTCCCCGTAGAAAAGCACGGCGTCAACGGCCACCTTCGGCAGAAAGGAAAGATCGCCGAATTGGCTCTCGGCTACGGCGGCTCCGTGGGCGCACTTAAGGCTATGGGCGCACTGGAGATGGGGCTGTCCGAGGACGAGCTTCCCGCTCTGGTTTCCGCATGGCGTCAGGCGAATCCGAAAATCGTGCAGTTCTGGTGGGCGGTTGATCGCGCTGTGATGGACGCCGTTATCCGTAAGACTACCACGAAAACACACGGCATCATATTCTCCGCCAGAAACGGAATGCTGTTTATCACCCTGCCGTCCGGCAGGAGCCTTGCCTATGTGAAGCCAAAGATCGGAGAGAACCGTTTCGGCGGCGAATGTATCACCTATGAAGGCGTCGGCAGCACGAAGAAATGGGAGCGCATTGACAGCTACGGTCCGAAATTTGTGGAAAACATTGTACAGGCAACCTCGCGGGATATCCTTTGTTACGCCATGAAGACCCTTCGCTGCTGCTCCATCGTCATGCATATCCACGATGAGGTGGTCATTGAAGCTGACCGCCGGATATCCCTACAGACCGTCTGTGACCAGATGAGCAGGACTCCACCCTGGGCAAACGGACTGCAGCTTCGTGCAGATGGCTACGAGACTGATTTTTACAAGAAAGATTAACGAGGTAACGCCTATGAGCATCAATAAATTCAACAGCGAGGGCTACTACGACCCCACTACCTATGAAGCCCTCACCAATATAGAAAAAGAAGAACGCGCCCTCCGCGCTTTCCGCCCTATCGTCTACATCTGCTCACCCTATGCCGGAGATGTGGTCGCCAATGTGGAGAACGCCCGGAGGTACAGCCGCTTTGCCGTGGACGCCGGATACATTCCCATTGCGCCGCATCTGCTGTTTCCGCAGTTTCTCAGTGACGACAATCCAAAGGAGCGCCAGCTGGGACTGTTCTTTGGAAACGCCCTCATGAGCAAATGCTCCGAGGTGTGGGTGTTCGGAGAATACATCTCTTCCGGCATGGAAGCGGAGATCCGCAGAGCCAAATGGAAGAACTACCGTTTGAGATATTTTACTAAAGGGACCCCAGAAAAGGCTTTAGACTTTTCTGGGAGAGGAGAAATAACGGAATGTGCGAGCTTTCACAGTTTTGTGGAAGTGAGCGAAATGGAGTTTATTTCGACGAGCGAGGAGGTAACCGACTATGCGTGAACTGAACATCGCCTACGGCAATAACCGGCAGGCAAAGAGATGGGTCAACAAGACCATACGATTTGACGATCTGAAGGAACGGCTCAAAGTGACCATTCGCACCACCGAGTCCGCCGAGGAATATGCGAAGATGAGCCGCGCCCAGCGTGACGCTGCCAAAGACCACGGCGGCTTTGTGGCGGGCGTGCTGAAGGGCGGCAGACGCAAGGTCGATACCGTGGAAAGCCGCTCGATGGTGGCGCTTGACGGCGACCGCATCGACACCGCTTTTCTGGATAGCTATGAGTCCCTCTGCCCCTATACCTCCGCACTGTACACCACTCACAGCAGCACGGAAGAAAATCCCCGCGTCCGGCTGGTGTTCCCGCTGACCAGGGATGTGACCCCGGAGGAATTTGTGGCGGTGTCCCGCTATCTGGCTCAGATGCTGGGCATCGACTATTTCGACGAATGCTCCTACCAGCCCAATCAGCTGATGTACTGGCCGTCCACCCCGGCTAACGGCTCCTTTGTGTATAAGGAGACAGACGGTGGCTGGCTCGACCCCGATGCGATTCTCACAAAGCACCCGGAATGGACCGACCCTACAAGACTGCCCACATCTTCCAGGGAAAGCAAGGCGAATACCACCGCACAGCAGAAGGTGCAGGACCCGCTGACCAAAGAGGGCGTGGTGGGTCTGTTCAACCGCACTTATTATCCCATCAGCAAGGCGCTGGAGACATTTCTCTCCGATGTCTATGAGCCGACCGACAATGAGAACCGCTGGCACCTGATCGTATCCTCCAGTATGGCGGGCGTGGAGATTAAGGAAGATAAATTCGTCTACAGCCACCACGCCAAAGACCCGGCTTACCTCAAGCTGTGCAACGCCTTTGACATCGTCCGTATCCACCGCTTTGGAGATCTGGACGAAAAAGCATCGTACAAGGCGATGTGCGAGTTCGCCATGCAGCAAGATGAGGTAAAGCTGCTGGCGGCAAGCGAACGGATGGCGGATGTCGAGACGGATTTCTCCGGCAGCGAGGATACCGACTGGCAGAAGCGTTTCCAGTACGAACCCCGCTCTACAGTGCTGAAAAACAACCTCCACAACATCACGCTGATCCTCCAGAACGATCCGCA
Organism: Anaerotignum lactatifermentans; assembly: GCF_014982935.1. NCBI lineage: Bacteria > Bacillati > Bacillota > Clostridia > Lachnospirales > Anaerotignaceae > Anaerotignum > Anaerotignum lactatifermentans. The sequence continues at coordinate 32,094 of NZ_JADCKK010000003.1, forward strand.
GCTCCAGAATATCGTATTCAACCAGCAGCTGGACGGCATGGAGATCAAGGGCGATGTGCCCTGGAAGCACCCGTCCAAGTACTGGAGGGACGCTGACGATGCCCAGCTGATCAGCTATGTGGATTCCCACTACGGCACATTCTCCCAGCGCAATTATCAGATCGCTGTAACCAAGGTGGCGGACGACCGCTCCTACCATCCCATCCGTGAGTATCTGGCGGCTCTGCCGGAGTGGGACGGCGTTCCCCGTGTGGACGCGCTCCTCATCGACTATCTGGGTGCGGAGGATAATTCCTATGTCCGCGCTGTGACCAGAAAGACCCTCTGCGCCGCCGTGCGCCGGGTGCAAGAGCCGGGCGTGAAGTTCGATACCATGCTGGTCTTGAACGGTCCCCAGGGCATCGGCAAGTCTACCCTCATCTCCCGCCTTGCCGGGGAATGGTTCTCTGACAGTTTGAATCTGAGCGATACCAAGGACAAGACCGCCGCCGAAAAGCTGCAGGGCTATTGGATTCTGGAGATCGGTGAGCTGGCGGGACTTCGCAAAGCCGAGGTGGAGACGCTGCGCTCCTTCCTCTCCCGTCAGAACGATATCTACCGCGCCGCATTCGGCAGACGGGCAACGCCGCATCCAAGGCAGTGCATCTTCTTTGGCACCACCAACGCCGAGTCCGGCTATTTGCGGGATACCACGGGCAACCGCCGGTTCTGGCCGGTCAAAACGCCGGGCGGCGGCACAAGGCACTCCTGGGAGCTCACCCATGAAGATATCAGCCAGATCTGGGCGGAGGTGCTGGTGCTTGTGGAGAACGGCGAGAAGCTGCATCTGGCTCCCGATCTGGAGACACTCGCCAAGAGCGAACAGCGGGAAGCGCTGGAGTCCGATGAGCGCGAAGGGCTGGTGCGCGAGTATCTGGAAACTCTGCTCCCGGAGGATTGGGACGGCATGGATCTGTTCGACCGCCGCTCCTTCCTCGCCGGAGTGAATAATATCGGCTGTGTTGGTACGGTCGCCAGAACACGGGTCTGCAACATGGAGATCTGGTGTGAGCTTTTCGGCAAGGACCAAGGCAGCCTTGGCCGCGCCGAATCCAACAACCTCACGGCCATGCTCACGAAACTCGGCTGGGTGCGCAAGGAGAAAAAGGAGCGTGTCAAGCCCTACGGACCGCAGTTTGTTTTTGTTCCCGGCGATGTTCCTGACTGATTTTTCGGGAACAGTGCGGATAAGGAACAGTTCCCAACACCAGGCGGTGTTCCCGGAGAAAGCTCTGGGAACACCGTCAGGAACACACCGAATGTGCCGCCGCAAGGCAACTTTACAGGCTTCGTTCCTGTGTTCCTAAAAAAGCATACAAATTGAAAATGTATAAAAAAGACTGTACAGAACCCGTAAATCACGCATATGCACGCGCGTAAGGATTTTCAGGTTTTTAAGAACACGGAGGTAAATCAAAATGTCAATGTATGAAATAGACAGCGCATATGTCCGCAGGTGTCAGAAACGACTTCAGGAATGGGGAGCGCCTCTCTCCGGCTGGTATTGTGACTACATTTACGATGTGGCCGATGAAGAGGAAGATCCCGATTACATCGACTTGTTCACTTGTGAACTCTGCGATTGTTCACAGGTACGATTTGTCCATGTGATGCGGCATGACGAGTATTTTGAAACTGTTTCAGTCGGCTGTATTTGCGCAGGGATCATGGAGGGCGATATCCTCGCCGCCAGAGAGCGTGAGCGGCTTATGAAAAACCGCGCCAACCGGAAACGTAACTTTCCCCACCGTCAATGGCGAAAGAACTGGTATGGAAACTATCAGCTGACTTATCGGGGCAGAAAGGTGTTCATCAACAACAAGGGCGGCAATCGCTACAGCGTATATGTGGATGGCAGGACCGCCTGGAGCTACAAGGGCAAGCCCCTCGACAATTTTGTCTTGGCCGCCTATGCCGCTTTTGAATTAGCCGACCCCATAGAAAGGATACAGCCATGAGAGAAAAAGAAATTGAAAAGAAGCTGACCCTGGCGGTCAAACAAGCCGGCGGCATCTGCCCCAAGCTCGTATCTCCCGGTTTTGACGGTATGCCGGACCGCATGGTGCTGCTGCCGAATGGACGGATAGGCTTTGTTGAAGTCAAGGCTCTGGGAGAAAAGCCGCGACCTCTGCAGCTTTCCCGCCACAGGCTTTTGCGGCGGCTGGGATTTCCGGTGTATGTGCTGGACGATACGGAGCAGATTGGAGGGATACTGGATGAGATACGAACCTCATGAATATCAGAAATATGCGGTGGATTACATTGAGACACACCCCGCAGCCGCTATCTTCTTAGACTGCGGCCTGGGAAAAACCAGCATCACGCTGACAGCCATAGCCGACCTGCTGTTTGACAGCTTCGAGGTCCATAAAGTGCTGGTCATCGCACCCTTAAGAGTGGCGCGGGACACATGGACGGCTGAAGCGGATAAGTGGGATCACCTTCAGAATCTCATCTGCTCCGTGACTGTCGGGACAGAAGCCCAGCGCCGGTCTGCATTGATGAGACGCGCTGACATCTACATCATCAACCGGGAAAACGTCCAGTGGCTCATTGATGAGAGCGGCATTCCCTTTGACTTCGATATGGTGGTGATCGATGAGCTATCCTCGTTCAAGAATCACCAGACAAAACGGTTCAAGTCACTGTTAAAGGTCAGACCCAAGGTAAACCGCATCGTCGGACTGACCGGCACTCCCGCTTCTAACGGCCTGATGGATCTGTGGGCGGAGTTTCGCATCCTGGACATGGGGCAGCGGCTGGGACGGTTCATCACCAAGTACCGCACCGATTACTTCACGCCGGACAAGCGAAACGGCCAGGTCATCTACTCCTACAAACCCCTGCCCTATGCGGAGGACACCATCTACCGGCAGATTTCGGATATCACCATCTCTATGAAGTCCGCCGACCACCTGCAGATGCCAAAGCTGGTCAGCAGTGAATACACGGTTCGGCTATCCGAGGATGAACAGGAAAAATACACGGGCTTGAAACAGGAACTGGTGCTGTCGCTGGGCGACGCGGAGATCACCGCCGCCAACGTCGCCTCCCTCTCCGGGAAACTCTCCCAGATGGCGAACGGTGCAATTTACGATGACAGCGGCGAGACCATTCGCATCCACGACCGCAAGCTGGACGCTTTGGAGGATATCATCGAAGCGGCAAATGGCAAGCCTATTCTGGTAGCCTACTGGTTCAAGCATGACCTGACCCGTATTTCGGAAAGGCTGCAAAAGCTGCATATCCCGTTCTCCCGTCTGGATGACGCCGCCAGTATCCGCAGATGGAACAACGGCGAGTTTTCGGTGGCACTGATCCATCCCGCTTCTGCCGGGCATGGGCTGAATCTCCAGAGCGGCGGCTCTGCCATCGTGTGGTTCGGACTGACCTGGAGCCTGGAGCTTTATCAGCAGACCATAGCACGACTCTGGCGGCAGGGGCAGACTTCTGAAACTGTGGTGGTACAGCACATTGTCACAAAGGGCACCATTGACGAACGCATCATGAAAGCCCTCTCCAAAAAGGAGCATACCCAGACGGCCCTGATTGACGCCGTGAAAGCGGACTTGAAAATCTGAGTCAATCTAAGAAAATCCGTGCCAATCCGAGGATCAAAATTTCGGAGGTGCGAATATGAGCAATATCACGACTTACGAGAACCTTGCGAACGCCATCATCCTGCAAGCTGTGAAGGATTACCGCATGGCGCTGAAAAGCCTGAAAGCTAACTCCCGTAATCGGACGGCACAGGCGGATAAAGCCGAAATTGAGCGGTTCTTCCGTTCGCAGTGGTATTCGGCACTCACAGATGTGAATGGTGAGATGCTGATCCGCTCCCTGCAGAAGGAGGTGGACGCATGACCGCAAAAGAATATCTGAACCAGGCGCGGCACCTGGATGCCCTTATAAACTGCCGCCTGCGTGAGATTGACTACTGGAGGGATTTATCGAGCAGCGTCTCAGGCAGTAATTTCGAACCGCACTACAATCCAAACAAGCCGACAGAAGCCCCTTTTGTCCGATGCCTTGAGAAAATCGACGCCATCCAGAGGGATGTGGCGAAAAAGGTGGCGTATCTGGTGTGTCTCAAGGAAACCATCAATGCGGCAATCGACAGGCTTGCCAGCCGCGAGGAGCAGCTGGTACTCCGTTACCGTTACCTGGACAACTGCTCCTGGGAGGAGATATCCCGGATGCTGAACGTGTCGCTTCGCACGGTACACCGCATACACGGGTCGGCTCTCCAGAACTTTTCTGTCCCGGATTGAAAGTTGGCACGGTTTGGCACAGTATGGCACACCCGTCCTGTGATATCATTACAATAGCGAAGTAGAATACAAAAACAGCCTTCATGGGAGCGTCCTGTGGAGGCTTTTCTTATGCCCCAAGGAGGTGAAGCGATGCCAAGAAAACCCAAGCGCCCCTGTTCCTACCCCGGCTGTCCCAACCTCACGGAGGGCCAGTACTGCAAGGAGCATGAAGCAGCCGCCCGCAGGCAGTACAACAAATACGAACGCAGTGCGGACGTAAATAAGAAATACGGCAGAGCATGGAAACGCATCCGTGACCGCTACGCTGCGGCGCATCCTCTCTGTGAGATGTGTCTGAAGGAAGGACGGCTGACTCCTGTGGATGAGGTACACCACATCGTTCCCATCTCTCAGGGCGGCACTCATGCCAGGGACAACCTGATGAGCCTTTGCCGTTCCTGCCATACCAAGATTCACCACGACCTTGGCGACCGGTAGGGCGGTCAAAATCTCTGCGGGTCCTGTACGCGGGCAGCGGCCCGGGGCTTCGTGCGCGAAAAAGGCGAAATCAAAAGGGTAATTGACGGCGGCCGATAGCGGTCGCTCTATTTTTGCGGAAAAGAGGTGAGAAAATGCCGACAAAATCCAATAACACAGGTGGGCGCGGTGGTGCGAGACCCGGTGCGGGAAGAAAAAAGTCTGCCGTCAAGGAGAAAGCCGAGAACGGCAATCCGGGCGGACGAAGATTAGAAGTGCTGGACATTCCCGAAGTCGAGGGTGTCGATATGCCAAAACCCCATGAATTTCTCTCTGCCGAGCAGCGTGACGGAAGTACGCTCCAGGCAGAGGAGATCTACAAAGAAACCTGGGAGTGGCTGAAGAAGATCGGCTGTGCCGCAAAGGTGTCACCACAGCTTCTGGAGCGGTACGCCATGTGCAGCGCCCGCTGGATTCAGTGCGAGGAGATGACCAACCGAATGGGCTTCCTCTCCAAGCACCCCACTACCCAGAAGCCGATCCCGTCGCCGTTTATCAACATCGGCATCAACTACATGAACCAGGCGGTGCGGCTGTGGAACGAGATCTTCCAGATCGTAAAGGAAAACTGCAGCACCGATTACGGGGAGGTATCTCCCCAGGATGATTTGATGGAGCGTCTGCTGCGGGCGCGGAAAGGATAAAGCTATGTTTGAAAAAGTAAATCCGTGCCACCCGGACAAGGTGGCTGACCGTATTGCCGGCGCTCTGGTGGATGCGGCGTACAGAAAAGAAGAAAATCCAAGGATCGCCGTGGAGGTTCTCATCGGTCACGGCGTCTGCCATATCATTGCGGAAACATCGGTACACATCTCTTTGGATGAGGTGACCGGGATCGTCCATCGCATCGCAGGAAATCTGCACACGGACTATGTGGAAGTTCCGCAGGACGGACACCTCGCCAATAACCAGGCAGACGGAATCCGCTGCGGCGACAACGGCATCTTCAAAGGGATGCCTGTGACCGAGGAGCAGAAAGCACTCTGCGAGATCGCCAAAAGTGTGTATCACACTTATCCCTATGACGGGAAATACATTCTGGACGGCGCAAGGCTCATTCTCTGCCAGAGCAACGCCAAGATCTATCACCTCAAGGAAGTGTATCCTCACGCCGAGATCAACCCTCTGGGAGACTGGACGGGCGGCACGGATGTGGACACAGGTGCAACCAACCGCAAGCTGGGTAGCGATATGGCAGATTCTGTCACGGGCGGCGGTCTGCATGGTAAAGACCTGTCCAAAGCGGATGTGTCGGTCAATATCTACGCCTGGCTGAAAGCCCAGGAAACGGGAAAGCCCGTGGAGCTTGCCTGCGCCATTGGGGACGATACCGTGGACGGCATTCCCTATGCGGAGATCGTGGAGACTGCCCGGAAATACATCCAGTCCCTTGGCGGCTTTGAGAAATTTGCGGAATGGGGGCTGGTGCGATGAAAACAACAACGGAAATGCAGCTGGTGCCAATCAGCAAACTGGTGCCCTATGTGAACAACGCCCGCACCCACTCCCCGGAGCAGATTACGAAGCTCCGCTCCTCCCTCCGGGAGTTCGGCTTTATCAACCCTGTCATCATTGACCGCGACTATGGCGTGATTGCAGGCCACGGCAGAATAATGGCGGCAAAGGAGGAAGGCATCAAGGAAGTTCCGTGTGTGTTTGCCGACCACCTTACCGAGGCGCAGAAGAAAGCATACATCATTGCCGACAACCGCATGGCGATGGACGCCGGATGGGATGAGGAGCTTCTGCGAGTAGAGATCGAGTCTTTGCAGGGCATGGACTTTGATCCCCTGCTCACCGGCTTTGATGAAAAGGAGCTGGCGGCTCTGTTTGATGACGGCATCGAAGCCGAAGAGGATGACTTCGATGTGGATGCGGAGCTGCAAAAGCCGGTGTTCAGTAAAAGCTGTGACGTATGGACGCTTGGCAGGCACCGGCTGGTATGCGGAGACTCCACGAAGGCTGAAACATACACCACGCTCATGGATGGCGTCAAAGCAAACCTGGTGATCACCGATCCGCCTTACAACGTCAACTATGAGGGTTCGGCGGGCAAGATCAAAAACGACAACATGGCAGGCGAGAAATTCTATGAGTTTCTGCTTGCCGCTTTTCAGAATATGGAGTCGGTCATGGCGGCGGACGCATCCATCTATGTGTTCCACGCCGACACCGAGGGCTTAAACTTCCGCAGGGCATTTGCCGATGCGGGATTTTATTTATCCGGCTGCTGTATCTGGAAGAAGCAGTCCCTTGTCCTCGGCCGCTCTCCCTACCAGTGGCAGCATGAGCCTGTGCTGTACGGCTGGAAGAAAAACGGCAAGCACCAATGGTACACGGGCAGGAAGGAAACCACTATCTGGGAGTTCGACAAACCCAAGAAGAACGGCGAGCATCCCACCATGAAGCCGATCCCGCTGCTGGCTTATCCCATCGGCAACTCCAGTATGGCAAACTCGGTGGTGCTGGACCCCTTCGGCGGCTCCGGTTCTACCCTCATTGCCTGTGAGCAGACCGACCGCATCTGCCGAACCATTGAGTTGGACGAGAAGTTCTGCGATGTCATCGTGAACCGCTACATCGAGCAGGTCGGCTCTGCGGATGGCGTAAGCGTCCTGAGAGACGGTAAGACATACAGCTATGAGGAGGTCGCGGATGGAACAGAATAAACTGACCCTCGGCAGCCTGTTTGACGGCTCCGGCGGTTTTCCTTTAGGCGGCTTGATCTCCGGCATTACCCCTGTATGGGCTTCGGAGATTGAGCCGTTTCCTATCCGGGTGACCACCAAACGGCTGCCGTTTATGAAGCATTACGGCGATGTCTCGAAAATGAACGGCGCAGATATTGAGCCGGTGGATATCATCACCTTCGGCTCACCCTGCCAGGATATGAGCATCGCGGGTCGGCGGGAAGGTTTGGGCGGCTCCCGCTCCAGCCTTTTCTATGAAGCCATCCGAATCGTAAAGGAAATGAGGTGCAAAACCAATGGCAGATATCCAAGATACATCATATGGGAGAACGTCCCCGGCGCATTTAGTTCCAACAAGGGTGCGGACTTCCAGTCCGTCCTCGAAGAGATCTGCTCGGTCAAAGGATACAAGATTGATCCTGCTCGACCTGCGAAGTGGTCAGCCGCCGGGGAGATCGTGGCAGACGATTTCAGTCTCGCATGGCGGGTATTTGATGCGCAGTACTGGGGAGTTCCCCAGCGCAGAAAACGCATCTACCTTGTCGCAGATTTTGCAGGCGGGAGTGCCGGAAAAATACTATTTGAGTCCGAAGGCGTGTCTGGGTATACTCCGCAGGGCTTCCGCCCGTGGAAAGGAACTGCCGGAACTTTTGAGGAAGGCGCTGGAGCGTCAGGCTGCGTCTGCCTAAACGACCAGGGAGGCAGCCGCATAGATGTGACGGAGGATGTCGCGGCAACTCTCCGGGCGGAAAACCACGGGCACCCGCCTTGCGTGATGGGTGCCGCCGGCTTCTGTACCGAGCATTCCGCACAAGCCAGGGGCATCGGGTATGGGGAGGAAACCTCGCCCACCCTCCGTGCCGGTACGGTGCCGGCGGCGGTCTATGAGAACCATAGCCAGGACACCAGATACATCGGCCCTCTGGAGACAGCGCCCACGGTCAATGCCACTTATGGTATGGGCGGGAACAACCAGCCCTTTGTAGTGGAGACGCCTAAGACGCTGAAGATCCGCTCCGGCTGTGAGGGCGGCGGCAAGGGCGCGCTGATCCAGGATAATAAATCCGCCACTCTGGGCTGCAACAATGACCAGACACTGTTCGTGCCGAAGGTCTATGGTATCTGCTCCAAGGACAGCAACGCCATGAAATCGGAGAATCCCAAGAGCGGATTCTACGAAGCGGAAACTTCCAGATGCCTGGATGCGAACGGTGGCAATCCTACCTGCAACCAGGGCGGCATGGCTGTAGTGGCCCTGCAGGGTTCCATGATCGGCAGGGCGGATAAGAACGGCCCCCAGGGCAGCGGCGTGAATGAGGATGTGTCCTTTACGCTGGACGTTGTCGACCGCCATGCGGTGGCTTACTGTATGACCACCGGCACTTACACCCAGACGCTTGAGGAACAGTCTCCGACCCTGATGGCAAGGGACTATAAGGACCCGCCTGTGGTGAACGAGACCGAGCCGGAGTACATCGTCCGCAGACTGACGCCTACCGAGTGCGCCAGACTGCAAGGATTCCCGGACTGGTGGTGCGCCGGGCTTGGGACAGACGAGCCGACCGAGGATGAGATCGAGTTCTGGACAGAGGTGTTTGAGATACACCGCTCCGTCATGGGGACGTCCTCCAAGCCAAAGAGCCGGAACCAGATCGTCAAGTGGCTGAAGAATCCCCATTCCGACAGCGCGGAATATAAAATGTGGGGCAACGGCGTGGCGCTCCCCAACGTCTATTTTGTGCTTTCCGGGATCGTGTACTATGCACAGTTTTCGGAAGGATAAATTGGTTTCTATTCTACAGAGAAATGTGCGAAAATCGCTTGCTATTTCAGGGGTTCAGAGTGATATATGTACCTACCAAAAACAAAGGAGGTTTTCGCACATGGAAATCAGATACAATGTGACGGGCGCCAAGCGCAAGGAACTGGTAAAAGTTATCGCCAATGCCACAGGCGCCAGGGCGGAATACAAGTTCATGCCCACCTGCAATTATGAGATTGATTATTTCACGGTCACCAAGTATGGGACGCTCCTATTTGACGACCGTGCCGACAGCGAGGAAGTCGAGCGGGTGCTGGAAGCCATCTCCGCCGCTGGCTTTGAATGTGAGCCGCAGGACGGCGGTGAGCAGCCCTTCGGGGAGGAAACCAAGGAAGCGGCAGAAGCCGCCGACACTGCGCCACAGGAGACGAATTTAGGGGGTCCCCGGCAAACCAATCGGTTTGTTGGGGAAAGGACGAGCAGCGAAGTGAATGAGCTTTCGGCTTCAGACGGAAGCGAACGATACGGAGCTTGCGAGGACGCGCTTACGGTGGAAATCCCGCTCGACAAGGTGGCGGTGGGCAACCTTGCCAAGCTGCTGGACGCCAAGGGGAATCTGATACGGAAGGCCCTGGGCATCACCGACCTTCGCATCGAGGTTTTGGAAGACCGGGTGGCATTTCCCTGGTTCTCCCAGGTGGACACAGATTCCGCAGCCGCCTATACCCACTTCATTTCCGCGCTTTGCGAGATGAGCAGGAATGCCAAGCGGGTAACAGCGACTGAGAAACCGGTGGATAACGAGAAATACGCCTTCCGCTGCTTTCTCCTGCGGCTGGGATTCATCGGCAGCGAATATAAAGCGGAGCGCAAGATCCTGCTGAAGAATCTGACCGGTTCCTCGGCTTTCAAGGATGGAGGTGTGAACCATGAAGTTTCCGAGTAGAGAGATTGTGGAGCGCATCCGCCGGGAATATCCTGCCGGCACCCGTGTGGAACTGGTGCGGATGGATGATGTCCAGGCCCCGCCTGTTGGCACGAAAGGCACCGTCAAAGGCGTGGATGATACTGGTTCCCTTCTCATGCGCTGGGACAATGGCAGCGGCCTGAACGTGGTCTATGGGGAGGACGTTGTGAAAAAGGTGGGTGACCGCCATGCCGAATAACATTCTGAAGGACTTCTTCTATGGGAACATCAATCCGAATGAAAAGCAGTTTGATCGCAATTCGGAGTATGGAAAGGCTGCTGCCGGTCTCGCCGATGAAGAAGAAAAGCTCCGATCCATGCTGGATCAGAAGGGAGCCACAGTCCTCGATAAGATGATTTGCCTGCAAGCCGCCATTGCGGGCATGACCGCCGAGGAGTACTTCATCGATGGGCTGCGGACGGGATTCCGCCTGGCTCTCGCTATCTTTGATGACGGAGAAAATGACCTTCTCAAGCCAATATCGGATGGCGGCAAACAGCCATAAACTACACAATATCCTGCGGTCATCTTTGTGTAATATATAACGCGGAATGAACTTGCTATTATCCTCTTTTAGAGCGAATATGTGTACACCGAAAGGGAAAACACACAGCCGCGAGGCAGAAAAACGGAGGATTTCAGAATGAACGAGAAAACAGCAAGGCAGATTGCAGAGATGAAGAACCAGACCATCGGTGTCGAGGTCGAGATGAACAGCATCACCCGCCAGAAGGCAGCGAAGGTTGCCGCTACCTACTTCGGCACAGGCAGATACGAGAACACTGCCAGCCGCAACGGGTACAGCACCTGGTCGGCTTGGGATGCGGATGGGCGCGAGTGGAAATTCCAGAAGGATGTTTCCATCGCAGGGCCGGACGAGCAGAAATGCGAACTGGTCACCCCGATCCTGACCTACGGCGACATCGAAACCCTGCAGGAGCTTTGCAGGCAGCTCAGACACGCAGGCGCCAAGAGCGACGCCTCCAGAGGATGCGGCGTCCACATCCACATCGGGGCGCAGGGACACACGCCGCAGAGCCTGCGCAACCTTGCCAACATCATGGCAAGCCATGAGAGCCTGATCGCCGAGGCACTGAAACTCGACCGGGGCCGCATGAGCCGCTACTGCCGCACGGTAGACCCACGGTTTTTGGAACAGGTCAACCGCAGGAAGCCTCGCTCAATGGCGCACCTTGCGGACATCTGGTACACCAGCAACGGCGCAAGCTACGGCAGGAGCCACCACTACAACGACAGCCGCTACCATATGCTCAACCTCCATGCCACCTTTACCAAGGGGACGGTCGAATTCCGGCTTTTCCAATTCGATGAGCCGACCGCAGAGCGCAGCGGCGGCATCCACGCAGGGCAGCTTAAGAGCTACATCCAGCTTTGCCTGGCCTTAAGCCAGATGGCAAAGGATGTGCGGACGGCAAGCCCCAAGCCCCAGCAGAACGAGAACCCCAAATACGCCATGCGCACCTGGCTCCTCCGCCTGGGCTTCATTGGCGAGGAGTTCGCAACGGCCAGAGATTTCCTGACCCGCAACCTGACCGGGGACACCGCCTTCCGGCACGGCAGAGCCGCTTGAAGGATTTAGGTTAAATGCCCTGCCCTTGACCGCTTCGGCGGTCTTAGGGTGGTAGAAGGACAAGTAACCTAAGTCCTTCAGGAAAGGATGGATACCATGAAAGAAAAAAGATACTACATTGCTTATGGAAGCAACCTCAATGTCGGGCAGATGCGGATGCGCTGCCCCCACGCCACGATCCTCGGCACGGCCAACCTGAAGGGCTGGGAACTGCTTTTTAAGGGGAGTAAGACCGGCTCCTACCTGACCATCGAGGAAAGCGAAGGCGGCACAGTCCCTGTGGTGATCTGGGAGGTAACGGCAACCGATGAAGCCGCTCTCGACCGCTACGAAGGATTTCCCAACTTTTACTACAAAAGGGACATCCGGCTTCAGTACAAAGGCATCCGCACCGGGAAGCGCAGGACGGTGACGGCCTTTGCCTACATCATGCATGAGGACAGGCCGGTTGGGATTCCGAGCAATTTCTATATGAGGACTTGCCTGGAAGGGTACGATACCTTCCGTTTTGATAAAAACGTCCTGGTTGACGCCTACGATAAATGCAGGGAGGTATGCGGATATGAAGGATAATGTGATCCGAATGGCGGTCTGCCCACTGTGCGGCAGGACCTACCACGGCGCTCCGGCACTTTCACGGGAGGACAACGAAACGCTTATCTGCCCGGACTGCGGCACCAGGCAGGCGCTCCAGTCCATTGGCGTGGGGCCGTCCGAGCAGGAGCAGATCATTGAGACGATCCACCGCCATACGCAGGAGTGATATACACAATTTATTCCTCCGATCTTTGTGCAGATTATGATCAGAATTAACTTGATAATATGTGCTTTTAGAGCGAATATGTACACACCGAAAGGGAAAACGAAGAAAACGGAGGATACGAAGATGAAAGAAACAGGGATTAAGAGATACGAGGACTACACCGAGAACTGCGTAAACCGCTACCGGCTGCCGAACACCAGCACGATGGAGAACCTTTCGATGAAGGTCACCGCCGGCGAGGGCGCGGTGCTGAAGATGGGCGACAAGGTACTGGTCACCGACCATGCCTGGAAGGGATTCATCGCCGGGGTATACGAGTTCATCGAGACACCGGAAGAAACCGGGTACAGCTACATTGAGTGCCGCCTGAACCTCATCGCCATGAGCGCAGAACTTTTCGAGGATGGTGGCCACGCCATCGCCTGGGCGATGCAGCAGTAAATAACCGCGAAAACAATAACCTGAGATCGAGCCGCATGGCTCTTTCTCTCGTACAGAACCATTTTGGAGGTCGCAGTGATGCGGCTTATTTTTATGCCATTTTGGAGGTGGTGTCCATGCGAAAACTGAAGAAATACAAGCCCACCAGGTTTATGGCGAAGACCTCGCACTACGATAAGGACGCCGCCGACTATGCGGTGATGTTCATCGAGTCCCTCTGCCATACCAAAGGCACCTGGGCGGGAAAGCCCTTTGAACTGATCGACTGGCAGGAGCAGATCATCCGTGACCTGTTCGGCGTGTTGAAGCCCAACGGCTACCGCCAGTTCAATACGGCGTATATCGAAATTCCTAAGAAACAGGGTAAGTCCGAGCTTGCTGCCGCTGTGGCGCTTTTGCTCCTGTGCGGGGACGGCGAGGAACGGGCCGAGGTGTATGGCTGCGCCGCCGACCGTAACCAGGCAAAGATTGTGTTTGATGTGGCGGTGGATATGGTGCGGTTCTGCCCAGCACTCTCCAAAAGAGTGAAGATACTGGAGTCCCAGAAGAAAATCACCTATCTTCCTACTAACAGCTCCTACCAGGTGCTATCGGCGGATGTGGCGAACAAGCATGGCTTTAACACCCACGGCGTTATCTTTGATGAACTGCATACCCAGCCCAACCGGAAACTCTTTGACGTTATGCTCCAGGGCTCCGGCGACGCCCGGATGCAGCCGCTGTATTTCCTGATCACCACAGCAGGTAACGACACCAATTCTATCTGTTACGAGGTACACCAGAAAGCCATTGATATTGCAGAAGGTAGGAAGGTCGATCCTACTTTCTATTCAGTCATTTACGGCGCTGCCGAGGATGAGGATTGGACAGACCCCAAGGTCTGGAAGAAAGCAAACCCCTCCCTCGGTATCACGGTGGGTATTGATAAGGTCAAAGCCGCCTGTGAATCCGCCCAACAGAATCCTGGCGAGGAGAACGCTTTCCGGCAGCTTAGGCTGAACCAGTGGGTGAAGCAGTCCGTCCGCTGGATGCCGATGGACAAGTGGGATGCCTGTGCCTTCCCGGTTTCCGAGGACGATCTGGAGGGGCGTATCTGCTACGGCGGGCTGGATCTTTCCTCCACCACGGACATCACGGCTTTCGTGCTGGTGTTCCCGCCGCTGGATGAAGAGGATAAATACTATATCCTGCCATATTTTTGGATACCGGAGGAAACACTTGACCTCCGTGTCCGCCGAGATCATGTCCCCTATGACCTGTGGGAGCGCCAGGGGACGCTGATGACCACCGAGGGAAATGTGGTCCATTACGGCTACATTGAGAAATTCATCGAAAGGCTCGGTGAGAAGTTTAACATCCGGGAGATCGCCTTTGACCGTTGGGGCGCTGTGCAGATGGTGCAGAACCTGGAGGGCATGGGCTTTACGGTAGTCCCCTTCGGGCAGGGCTTTAAGGATATGTCCCCGCCGACCAAGGAACTGATGAAGCTGGTGCTGGAGGAGAAAATCGCCCACGGAGGCCACCCGGTGCTGCGGTGGATGATGGACAACATCTTCATCCGCACCGATCCGGCGGGCAACATCAAGGCGGACAAAGAAAAATCCACAGAGAAGATTGACGGCGCGATTGCCACCATTATGGGGCTTGACCGGGCGATCCGCTGTGGGAACGATACAGGCGCTTCGGTTTATGACAGCCGGGGCCTTTTGTTTATCTGAAAGGACGGTGATTCGATATGGGTATTTTTTCCGGGCTTTTCCGTTCCAGGGATAAGCCCCAGAACCGCACTGCAGGCAGCGCCTACAGCTTTTTCTTTGGAGGAAGTGCTGCGGGCAAACGGGTCAATGAACGGTCTGCCATGCAGATGACGGCGGTGTATTCCTGCGTCCGTATCCTGGCGGAAGCGGTGGCAGGTCTGCCGCTGCACCTCTACCGTTACAAGGAGGACGGTGGCAAGGAGAAAGCCATCGACCATCCGTTGTATCTGCTCCTGCATGACGAGCCGAACCCGGAGATGAGTTCTTTTGTGTTCCGGGAAACGCTCATGACGCACCTTTTGCTGTGGGGAAATGCTTACGCACAGATTATCCGCAACGGAAAAGGTGAAGTGATTGCCCTCTATCCGCTGATGCCGGATCGGATGACAGTCAATCGTGACAGCGAGGGACAGCTTTATTACGAATACACCGTCAGCATGGATGACGCGCCTACGGTCAAAGGCAGTCTTGTCCGGCTGAATCCGTCCGATGTGCTGCACATCCCAGGGCTTGGCTTTGACGGGCTGGTGGGCTATTCCCCTATCGCTATGGCGAAGAACGCCATCGGCATGGCGATTGCCTGTGAGGAATACGGGGCGAAGTTCTTTGCCAACGGTGCGGCCCCCGGCGGCGTGCTGGAGCATCCTGGGACGATCAAAGACCCGCAGCGTGTCCGGGAAAGCTGGCAGTCCACCTTTGGCGGTTCGGCGAACAGCAATAAGATCGCCGTGCTGGAGGAGGGCATGAAATACACGCCCATCGGCATCTCCCCGGAACAGGCGCAGTTTCTGGAGACAAGGAAGTTCCAGATCAATGAGATTGCCCGCATCTTCCGGGTGCCGCCCCACATGGTGGGCGACCTGGAAAAATCCAGCTTTTCCAACATTGAGCAGCAGTCTTTAGAGTTTGTGAAATACACGCTGGAGCCTTGGCTGGTGCGCTGGGAGCAGTCCATCCAGCGGACGCTTTTTTCCCCGGAGGAAAAGAAGCGGTATTTTGCCAAGTTCAACGTGGAAGGGCTGCTCCGGGGCGATTATGCCAGCAGAATGTCCGGCTACGCTACGGCAAGGCAGAACGGCTGGATGAGCGCCAACGACATCCGGGAACTGGAGAACATGGACCGCATCCCCGCCGAGGAAGGCGGAGACCTGTACCTGATCAACGGCAATATGCTCCCGCTTAGAAACGCCGGGGCTTTTGCAGATACACAAACGGGAAAGGAGGAAAACCGGTCCAATTATTTTGCGACCACAAGGGAAGCTTTTGCAGATACACAAACGGGAAAGGAGGAAAACCCCGATGAAGAAGTTCTGGAAGTGGAAGAACCAGGCGGCGACGGAGACAGCTCCGGCGGAACGGACGCTGTTCCTGAACGGCACTATCGCCGAGGAAAGCTGGTTTGACGATGATGTCACACCCCAGCTTTTCAAAGAGGAACTGATGGCTGGGGACGGCGATATTACCGTCTGGATCAACAGCCCCGGCGGGGACTGTGTGGCGGCTGCCCAGATCTACAATATGCTCATGGACTATCCGCACAATGTCACGGTCAAGATTGACGGCATCGCAGCATCCGCTGCCAGCGTGATTGCGATGGCTGGTACAAAAGTACTGGTCAGCCCGGTGTCCATGATGATGATCCACAATCCCATGACCGTAGCGATGGGCGATACCGCAGAGATGCAGAAAGCCATCGAGATGCTTGGCAGCGTGAAGGATTCCATCATCAACGCCTATGAGATCAAGACCGGGCTGTCCCGCGCCAAGTTGTCCCATCTGATGGACGCGGAGACCTGGATGGACGCAAACAAGGCGGTGGAGCTTGGCTTTGCCGATGATATTCTCAAACGCTCCGATGTACCGGAGGACATGGAGCCGCCTGCGGTGTCCATGCTGTATTCCAAAGCCGCTGTGAGGGGCTCCCTGATGGATAAGATCGCGGCAAAGTGTAAAACCAACCCTAAGAAAACCGAAGATTCCAAACCTAAGGGCCGCTCTGTAGACAGTCTCTACGAGCGGCTCAATCTTTTGAAACATTAAGGAGGATACCACTATGACGATTCTTGAACTGCGCGAGAAGCGCGCCAAAGCCTGGGAAGCTGCGAAAGCCTTTCTGGATTCCCACAGAAACGATAAGGGCGTCCTGTCCGCCGAGGATGACGCCGCCTATACCCGCATGGAGCAGGAGATCACCGACCTGGGCAAGGAGATCGCCCGCCTGGAACGTCAGGAGGCGCTGGAGGCGGAACTGAACCGCCCGGTGAACAAGCCCCTGACGGGTAAGCCCATGAGCGGCAAGGAGGAGACTAAGACCGGCCGCGCCACCGATGAGTACCGTTCTAACTTCTGGAACATGATGCGCTCCAAAGCACCGATGCCCTCTGTGGTAAATGCCCTGCAGATCGGGACGGACTCCGAGGGCGGCTATCTGGTACCGGACGAATATGAGCGCACCCTGGTGGAGGCACTGGAGGAAGAAAACGTATTCCGCCAAATTGCCAAGGTCATCCAGACCTCCAGCGGCGACCGCAAGATCCCCGTGGTGGCGACCAAGGGCACCGCGTCCTGGATCGATGAGGAAGGTGCCTACACCGAGAGCGACGATTCCTTTGGCCAGGTATCCATCGGGGCGTACAAGCTGGGGACGATGATCAAGGTTTCCGAAGAACTCTTGAACGACAGCGTCTTTGACCTGGAAAGCTATATCTCCCGTGAGTTTGCCCGCCGTATCGGCGCCAAGGAGGAGGAAGCCTTCTTTACCGGGGACGGCTCCGGCAAGCCCCTGGGCATCCTGGCTGCCAGCGGCGGCGCGGAGACCGGCATCACCGCTGCGTCTGCCACCGCGATCACGGCTGATGAACTGATCGACCTGTTCTACTCCCTGAAAGCGCCTTACCGCCGCAATGCTGTGTGGGTGCTGAACGACTCCACCATCAAGGCCATCCGCAAGCTGAAGGACAGCCAGGGACAGTACCTGTGGCAGCCTTCCCTGACCGCAGGCGCACCGGACCTGCTGCTGGGCAAGCCGGTACGCACTTCCGCCTATATGCCGACCATCGCTGCGGATGCCAAGACCATTGCGTTCGGCGACTTCAGCTATTACTGGATCGCAGACCGCCAGGGACGTTCCTTTAAGCGCCTGAACGAGCTGTACGCGGCAAACGGCCAGGTGGGCTTCCTTGCCTCCCAGAGGGTGGACGGCAAGCTGATCCTGTCCGAAGCCATCAAGGTGCTGGCGCAGAAGGCGGCTGGCTGATTTTGGATCATGAGGATCGGAGGGGTATGGCTTCGCGCCATGCCCCTCTTATGGATTGGAGGTGAGGACGATGGTCAGCCTGGAAGAAATGAAGAATTACCTCCGTGTGGACCACGAGGATGACGATGCGCTGATCTCCCATCTGATCGCCGCATCGGAAAAACAGTGCAAGGATATCCTGCGCACGGAGGAGGATGCGGAACTGGAGAACGCGGAAAACGGGAAGATCGCCGTGATGTACGCGGCGGCGTACCTGTATGAACACCGGGAGGAGGCGGACCATCACGCCCTGAACCTGACGCTCCGCGCCCTCCTGTTCGGTAGCCGGAAGGAGGGATTCTGATGGATATCTCCCTTTTGAACCAGAAGATCACGGTGCAGAAAAACACCGTCACGGTGGATGAGATCGGGAACCACTTAAACACCTGGGAGGACTTCTATTCCTGCCACGCCACCGTCAGCGGCGAGTCGCCAAGCGAAAGCACTGCTGCCGGGATGGTGGTGGACAACACCAAGGCAGACTTCACGGTCCGCTGGTGCAAAGCGGTGTCGGAGATTACGGCTGACGGATTCCGCATCGTATATGACGGAGAACTGTATAACATCCTCGGCATTGACCACATGAATTTCAAGAAGAAATCCGTGAAGTTCAAATGCCAGAAAGTGAGGCGGTGACATGGCGAGAAGTGTATCTGTCGGCTCCCTCGCGGATGCCATTATGGACTCCCTGCGGGAATACAGCGGCCTGGCCGCCGATGAGATAAAGGAAGCGGTGCGGGCTGCCGGGAATACCGTCCGGGACGAGATATGGGAAAATGCCCCGAAGGACACGGGGACATACGCAAAGAGCTGGACGGTGAAAAAGCAGAGGGAAACATCTTCCTCCCTGTCCCTTACCGTCCATTCCCGGAATCGCTACCAGCTTGCCCACCTTCTGGAGTTCGGCCACGCCAAGCGGGGCGGCGGGCGCGTATCCGCCAAGCCCCATATCGCAGACGCGGAAGCGGCCGGTATCCGGCAGCTCGAAGAGGATATCCGAAAGGCACTGGAGGGATAAGATGGAAAGGTTGATAACTCTATTACAGGAAATGGGTATCCCCTTCGCCTATGACCACTTCGCGGAAGGGGAATCCCCGGCCCCGCCCTTTCTCTGTTACCTACTGCCGGACAGCGGACACTTCCCGGCGGACGGCAGGGTGTATTTCAAGATAGAGGAAGTGCGGATCGAGCTTTACACCGACCGAAAGGACCCGGCGGCGGAAAACAGGGTGGAAGCTGTGCTGGATCAGCACGGCATTTTTTATGCCCGTTCCGAGGTGTGGATTGAGAGCGAGAAGCTGTACGAGGTCCTGTATTCATTTGAAATGGAGGGAAACAACGATGCCCAAGAAGAATAAAGTCAAGTTCAATATCTGCAACGTCCACTACGCCCTGCTTACGGTCAGCGATGACGGCGAGGTTACGTTTGGCACGCCGGTGGCGATCCCCGGCGCGGTCTCCCTGTCCCTGGACCCCAATGGGGAGCCGTCCATCTTTTACGCGGACGGTTATGCCTACTACACCATCTCCAACAACCAGGGCTATGAGGGCGACCTGGAGGTGGCGATGGTGCCGGAGTCTTTCCGCACCGATGTGCTGAAGGAGACGCTGGATGATAACAGCGTACTGGTGGAGGATGCCACAGTGGAGACGGCGAAATTCGCCCTGCTCTTTGAGTTCGATGGGGATGTGAAGAAGATCCGCCATGTCCTCTATAACTGCACGGCCACCCGCCCGTCCATTGAGTCCGCCACCAATGAGGACGAGATCGAGGTGCAGACAGAAACGCTCACCATCACGGCGGCGCCGCTGGAGGGCGGTTTTGTCAAGGCGAGGACTTCCGACACTACCACGGAGGAAGCCTACAACAACTGGTACCAGGAGGTCTATCTGCCGGTTACTACGGAGAGCGGCGGTGGGACGGATACGGAGGTTACCCAGACAGGCCCCGGCACTGGTTCAGACAACACACAAACCACTTTCGGCAGTGAGCTGGATCTGGAGGATGACTTGGGAGGTGGGATCTGATGAGCTTAAAACGGACCATTGAGATCGACGGCAGGCAGGTGCCTTTTAAGGCATCCGCCGCCATCCCCCGCATCTACCGGATGAAGTTCCAGAGGGACATCTTCCGCGACCTGCGGGCTTTGGAAAAAGCCGTAGATAAGGAGAACCCAGAGGAGTCCAGCCTCGACCTGTTCTCCCTGGAGATGTTCGAGAACATCTCCTATGTGATGGCGAAGCACGCCGACCCATCCGTGCCGGACACACCGGAGGAATGGCTGGACGGCTTTAACACCTTCTCCATCTATCAGATCCTGCCGCAGATCATCGACCTGTGGGGGCTGAACGTGAAGACCGATGTGGAATCTAAAAAAAACTTCGCCCGACTGAGCGGCAGATGACAACGCCGCTCTTCCTCCTGCGCTGTGTGCAGCTTGGCATCTCCATCCGCGACCTGGGGCTGCTCACCATCGGCCTGGTCAACGATATGTACGCCGAGAGCAGCAATGACGGATGCACTTACGCCACGCTGGCCACGCAGGAGGATTTTGACCGGTTTTAACGCCGCTTAA
Source organism: Anaerotignum lactatifermentans (assembly GCF_014982935.1). Classification (NCBI taxonomy): domain Bacteria; kingdom Bacillati; phylum Bacillota; class Clostridia; order Lachnospirales; family Anaerotignaceae; genus Anaerotignum; species Anaerotignum lactatifermentans. The sequence continues at coordinate 52,766 of NZ_JADCKK010000003.1, forward strand.
GGAGGGAGGTGTATCCAGTGGCAAACCGAATCAAGGGCATCACCGTGGAAATCGGCGGCGATACCACAGGGCTGGAAAATTCGCTGAAAAGTGTCAACAACAGCCTGAAAAAGACCCAGAGCCAGCTAAAAGATGTGGAGACGCTCCTCAAGCTGGACCCGTCCAATGTCACCCTCCTTGCCCAGAAGCAGGAGCTGTTAACAGACGCCATCGAGGAGACGGAACAGAAGCTGGAGGCCCTGGAGGACGCCCAGGAAAGTGTAACGCGGGCGTTTGAGCGCGGCGACATCGGCCGGGACCAGTACCTCGCCTTCCAGCGGGAGGTGGAGGACACCAGGGGGACGCTGAACCGCTACCGGACAGACCTCTCCGGGCTGCAAAGCGAGCAGGAGCGGCTCTGCACCAACACTGACCGCCTGATGAAGCTCTTTGACGCCACCGGGAAGACGGTGGACGATTACGCCGATGTGCTGGGGAGCCGTCTGGTGGCCGCCATCAAAAACGGCACGGCAAACTCCGACCAGCTCAAAACAGCTATTGAAAAGATCGGCAAGTCCGCCACAGGCGGCAGGGCGGACCTCCGCCAGCTCACCGATGCCATTGACACGGTGGATGACGGGCAGGCCATCCGCAATCTCATCAATGAACTGAACGAGGCCGGGGACGCCGCGCAGAATGCGGCGGATGATGTGGGTGAGATCGCAGAAGCCACGAAAGGCGCCGCGGTCATGGAAGCGGCAGACCAGCTCTCTGTGGTTGGCAACAAGATTCAGCAGGTAGGCGGCGCGGCGGTGGAGGCATACTCCGAAGCGGAAAGCGCCGTCACCAAGGTCAACGCCTATTTCGGGGAGACCGGGACGGCTGCGGAAGCGTCCGCCCAGGTGGTTCGGGATGTGTATGCGGCGGGCGTGGGCGACAGCATGGAGTCTGTGGCGGACGCGGTCATCATGGTAAAGAAGAACCTTGGCGACCTCTCCGATACCGAGCTTACAAATCTGACCCAGCAGGCGCTCACCTTAGACCAGCTCTACGGTATCGATATGAACGAGACCCTGCGCGGCGTCAACGCCCTGATGAAGCAGTACGGCCTGACGGCGCAGGAGACGATGGACTACATCGTCAAGGGGACGCAGAACGGGCTGGACAAGACCAATGAGTTGGGTGACAACCTCTCTGAATACTCCGGCAAGTTCGCCCAGGCGGGCTATTCCGCGTCCGAGTATTTCCAGCTCTTGGAGAACGGGCTTGCGGGCGGCGCATATAACCTGGACAAGGTCAACGACGCCATCAACGAGGTGACCACCCGCCTTGCGGACGGGACGATTGCGGATTCCATCGGGCTGTACTCCGCCAAGACCCAGGAGCTTTTCCTTGCCTGGCAGAACGGCAGCGCCACCCAGAAGCAGGTCATTGACTCCATCGTGGCGGATATCGCGAACTGCACCAGCGAGCAGGACGCCCTCAACATGGCGGCGCAGGCCTTCGGCACGATGGCTGAGGACGGGAACCTGAAATTTATTACCTCCCTGACCTCGGTGGGCAGCACCTATGACAGCGTCAAAGGCTCCGCCCAGGGGATGTTTGACGCCACCCTGACGCCCATGCAGCAGATGGAGGCCAACACGCGCCAGCTCCAGCAGTCCCTCGCGCCGCTGGGGGAAAAGATCATGGAACTGGCTAACACCATCCTGCCGCCCCTTGTGGCGGCAATCACGACAGTCAGCGAGTGGTTTTCGAGCCTGCCGGGGCCGATACAGAACTTCATTATCATCCTCGGCGCGCTGATGGTGGCATTTACAGCCCTCGCGCCGGTCATCGCCGCCCTTGCGGTGTCCTTTGGGGCGCTCAACATCTCGCTCCTTCCTATCATCGCGGTCATTGCGGCGGTAGCGGCCGCCATCGCGGGAATCATCGCCATTGTGCAGAATTGGGGCGCGATCACCGAGTGGTTCGGGAACCTGTGGCAGACGGTATCCCAGGCGTGCATGGCGATCTGGCAGGGGCTGGTTTCCTTTTTTACAGAGACGATCCCGGCAGCCTTCCAGTCCTTTTTGGATTTCTTCTCCCAGATACCCCAGTGGTGGAGCAACCTGTGGCAGAATGTCGCTTCGTTCTTCACAAATATCTGGACCAATATCCAGAACGCGGCTTCGTCCATCTGGTCGGCCATCTCCAACCTGGCTTCGTCTGTATGGAACGGCATCAAAAACACTGTCGTTTCCATTGCAACAGGCCTGAAAGACGCGGCGGTGAACGCTTTCCACAATCTCGTCTCCGGTATCGGCTCGGCGCTTTCCGGGCTGTTTTCCGTGGTGTCAAACGGATTTTCGTCCGCCATTTCGTTCATCACGGGCCTGCCGGGGAAGGCGCTCCAGTGGGGCAAGGATTTCATCGGGGGCCTGATCAACGGCATCAAGAGTATGATCGGCGCGGTGGTCGATACGGTATCGGGCATCGCTTCGAAGATCGCGTCCTTCCTCCACTTTTCCAAGCCGGATGAGGGGCCGCTGTCTGACTACGAGGCATGGATGCCGGACTTCATGCAGGGGCTGGCAAAAGGCATCGAAAGAAGCCGGGGGCTGGTAAGCGATGAAATCAGCAGACTTACAAAAGAGATGGACCTGGAGCATGCCATCCCAGGGATGGAGGCAAGCATCCGCGCCACGTCCGCAGGGAACGGCGGCAGCCTTGGCGGGACAGTAAACTTAAGCCAGCCCATCTACCTTGATGGCAAAGCGATCACCACGCTGGTCTCCCAGATCCAGTATTCCCAGGGGCAGGCGGCGATCCGCAACCTTGGCACAGCATAAGGAAGGAGGAATCCCATGTCCTATGTGCTTGACGGCGTGACCTATTACACCGTCCGGTTTTTAAATTACGATGAGGATGACCTCCTCGGCACTGTGGACGTGCCGGAGGGCGGGGACGCCACGCCTTATGCCCCCGAACCGGAAGAGTTTGAGGATATGGTGTTCATTGGCTGGAGCAGCGACATCACGAACATCACCTATGACAAAACAGTCCGCCCCCGCTACCACAGCCTGTACAAGGTCACATTTATGAATTATGCGGGGACAGAGGCGCTCTCTGTCCAGACGGTGGAAGAGACCTATGACGCGGTGCCGCCGGAACCCGAAGTGATATCCGGCATGACGTTTGTGGAGTGGGACGCTGATTATACAAACGTGCAGTCGGACCTGACCATTCATCCGGTTTATGAAGTCAGCGGTTTCACCGTGCGTTTTTTAAATTATGCCGGGGATGACCTACTTTCCGAGCAGTATGTGGACAAGGGCGGCGATGCCGTCCCGCCCGCACCGGAGAAAATCACCGGGATGATTTTTATTGGCTGGAGCGCACCGTTCCGGGAGATAGATTCTGACCGCACCATCCGGCCCAGGTACCGCGCGGTGCCGCCAAACCCTGCGCTGAACTTCTATGCGGCAAACGCAGACGGCTCTTCCGGGGACCTGCTCAAGACCTACAAGGCGGTCAACGCCTGCAGCATCGTGCAGAAGCTGAGCGGGGAATGCACGGTGGACGTGCGGCTCCTTACCCGCCAGAGCGAAGGCTATGTGGATGTGGACAGCCGCCTGGAGGTAGAAGGGCTGATATTTAACATCACACAGGTCAAAAAGAACATTTCCGGCGGCATGTGCTACACCCAGTTTACCGGGGAGCATGTATCCTACATCCTTAATAATGAGGAGTACAAGGTGGAAGCCTTTGATATGTCCGGGACGGCAAAAGACATCCTTGCCACGCTTCTTTTAGGGACGCCCTTTAACGTGGGTACCGTGGATATTGAAACAATGCTGACGCTGCGGATCAATAAGCAGTGTACCAGACGTGCCGCCATCATGCAGCTCATCGCCCTGGCGGAAGGGGAAATCGAATACTATGGCTACACCATCGGCATCCGCTCCCACGTAGGGAATACGGAGCCTGTGGATGTGATGACAACCTCCTCTGTGCAGGACATCAGCTATTCCTACAACGCGTCGGACGGGACGGTCAACTATGACCTTTCCCTTTACCAGAAGGGCAGCCTGGAACTTGGGGATGAACTGTCCCTTTCCTTCAAGCCTCTGGCGATTTCGTCTGAAAGCCGCATTGTGGGCATAGAGTGGAACCCGTTTAATTACAGGGAGGTCAGGATAACAGTAGGTGCGTATCTCCCAACCATGAACGAATCGCTGTATGGATATGTAAACTCCGTGCAGGATATCACGGAGCCGGATGCGAAATACACGGTGGAGTTTGGGGAGATGATCGGAAACGGCGTCTTCTATTTCACCCGCCCTTACCGTGACCGGCCGTATTTCCATATCCACACCAGTGACGGAAGTGAGGGAACCGTTACACTGAACCGCAAAGAAGGCAGCGAATTTGAAGAATATATCGGAGCAAGCCTGTCCGGGGTAAATTCCAACACCACAACGCTGCTGGTATTCTACTGCACCCTCCCTTCCGACTGATCAGGAGAAAGGTGATGCTATGCATGAGATATTTGACAGTGAAAAATACCGCGAGGCAGCGCAAAAGGCCTATGAGTTCATCAAGAGGATGCTTGACCCCTCTGCCTGGGAGGTGCAGCCCTACTATGGGGAGTATTATCCGCAGGATTATGCGTACAAGCTCATGTGGGGCGGTGCGGAAAATATCCCGGACGATGCCGAGCGCATTGACCCTGTGTACACCCGTCCGGAGCAGTATTATTATCCGGGATACACAGGCGTTATAAAGGGCATATGCAGGCTGCCTGACGGGGAAGATCCGAGCCTTTATGCGGTGGCAGTTTACCACGTCAGCAGCGACTCAAGGAAACTGGAATGTTACTGCCCTCTGGTGGCTGCGACAGATGAAAACGGGAAACGATACTACACATGGTCAACCGGGCGTGTCCTGGAAGTATGGGAATATTACCTCCATGCCTTTGACCGGTCGGACCCGTACATGTCCGATGGGCAAGGCGGGTATATTCCCTGGGAGCCGACAGAGACAGACCTCGATCCGGTAAGGTATTACAGGACGGCGTTTAGCACAACGAAAATCATTTACTGGTATTGGGAGGATATTGAAGTCGGCGGGGATTCCACCTACGCTTATGAGATTGAGTTTGTGCGGAAGGACTGGAACATCCCCGTCACGGATGCCGTAAGGGAGGAATATTTTTCCGATCCCGAACAGCGGACCGGGTATGTACGGGAGGACTACATCGGGCTTGGCGCAAGCGGTTCATTCAATCCTCTGGAACTGATAAGCCGGAGTTCGGTCAGGCAGGCCTTGAGCGGCTGGGTTGGCAAAGATGATATGCCGATGGAGACGCCTGACCTGCCGGAGTTTATTACAGATTATGACGCAGAAATTATCTCGCAGAACTTCCGGCTCCCGGAGTCCACGGACCGCCACCGGGGGATGATCGAATACGGGTATTCCCGCTTTGTCGATTATAAAATCAACCTGTATGCGTTGGTTCCCGATGATGCGGAATACCTCAATGCGGAAACCATCCTCTGGTCGGATGTACTCTATCCCCTGCCGGAAGTGCCGCCTCCCATTCCTGCCGTGGCTTCTGAAATCACCGATGTCGTAATCATGCTGGGGGCAAGCGGAAGCAGAAGAAACTTCTGTTTCCTCTCCACGGTGGATACCGCAGACGCCAACGTGCGTATTGCAGGATACAGCCGCTTCACAGCGGAGAATAAGGGATACCTTTCCGAGAAGTACAGCCATGTAACCTATAAGGCTGAAGTGCGCATCCCGTCCGGGGAGCTGGAATATACGCTCCATGCCGGGGAAGCAGAAACGGAGCAGATGGAGCTGTGCGGCCGTCCTTCTGTAAGTGGCGCCTTCCGGTTCATTGCCGCAGGAGATCCCCAGCTTACCAATGATGAGTCCGCCGCAAACTGGCGGGACAGCCTGCAGAAGGCGTTTGGTTTATACTCGGACGCGAACTTCATAGCCATCCTCGGTGATAATGTGGATGCCCAGGTGGATATGGCGCTTGCGGAGCAGCAGTTCAGCAATTTCCTGTCACCTCCGGAAATGAAAACGCATCCCCTCCTTGCCGTTATGGGAAACCATGACGACAACATGGGATTTGCCGGCCATTTCTTCCTGCCCAATGAAAGCAGTTACGGCGTGGCAGGCGGCGCCGGGGATTACTGGGTGCGCCTTGATAAAGTGCTGTTTCTGGTGCTGAACACCAATGTCAAGGACGAATCTATCCAGCAGCACATTGATTTTATCAATGAGACAGTGGCGTATTACCGCAATGCGTACGGCAGGCCGGTTTGGACGATTGCCATGTTCCACCACTCTATCTTCCAGCCGACCAATACCGCCGAGGAGGAGCAGTATGTTCTTTTGCGGAATGCCCTGGCGCCGTGCTTTTCACAAAACAGGGTCGATCTTGTCCTGATGGGACATGTGCATTCCTATTGCAGGACCTATGTTATGGATTGTTCCGCTCTCGCAGTCGGGGATACGGTTACCGAAACTTGTGCGGTGGCGGGCAGCGGCGGCAGCGAGTTCACTAAGACGTCCAACGGGCAGACGCTTTATGTTACTTTGAATTCCGCTTCCGGGAGTAAATTTTATCCGCTCTCCGGGGAGCATTGGTATGCGGTGAAATCTGAGCAGCAGATGGTCCCGCATATCTCCTGCGTGGATGTGGATGAATCCCGCATCATCATTACCACGCACCGCACCAGCGATATGGGAATTGTAGATCAGTTCACACTGAAGAAATGAGGTGACAGCTATGGCGAGCGGTATCTGGTATTCCAACCAGTCCTATCCGGGCATCAAGATATGCAAAGCGGTTAAAATCCTTGAAAATGGCGAGGAAGAGATTGTGGGCATCTCTGATACCAATAACTCCTATCACCTTGGCAGGCTCCCGGCATCGTACCTCATCCCGCAGGACGATCCGCAGTATAACAGGGACGGCTCCAGCGCCCTCGGCGTTCACGGGTATATGCTGAATTCGAGGTGCTGGGTCTACGATGCAGGGCTTGCGCTCCTTGTCTTTACACACGCCGGGGATTATGACCTGTGCCGCGAGATGCAGGGCAGGCTCCAGACTGAGCAGAACAGCGACGGCAGCTTTAATTTTTCCTATGACCTGTATATCGGTCAGCTGTTCCAGGGTTACGTGCGGACCGGGGCGATTGGGTGGCTCGTATGGGGGATGTGTTATTATGCGCTTGAGACAGGCGACCTGACCTATAAGCCGATGATAGAAAAGGCAGGCCAATGGCTTTTATCGCGGCAGGTCACGGAAAAAGGCGATCCGCGATACGGGCTCCTGACTGGCGGCCACGGCGCGTATGGAGATGATTACAGTTATCAGGATATCGAAATTGAATGGTGTTCTGTAGAGCATCAATGCTCTTCCCTCCAGGCACTGGCGGGATGTTCCCTGGTTCTTGGAAACACAAGATATAAGGAAGCGGCGGAGCTTATCCGGGACCAGCTGTGCCTGAAATGCTACGACAGGGAAAACGGCAGGTTCTACCAGGGCATCAATGGCGGCAGGCCGGACGTGGCGTGGGCGCTGGACTGCACTACCTGGGCGGGGATGCTCATCACCTCGGTGATCCACTCCGACTGTGCGCGCACCTGCCTTTCCACGGCAAAAGAGGTGTATCTTACGGAGGATAAGGCTATCGTCCAAAGCTCCGTAAAAGAACACTATAACCAGGCGTACTCTTCAGAATCGACCTTCTCTGGTTTTAAACCGTACAGCGACAGGACGGAGGATTATGCCGGGGCGCCGGATCTGGTATGGACAGAAGGGACCCTTGGATATGCCGCCCTTGCCTTAATGCTTGGAGATATTGAGGAAGCCGCGTTTTATGTGGACGAATGCATCCGGCTGCAAAACTGTGACGGATGCACGGGAGGGCTTATCTATACCACCGCTACTTATGGGAGCCTGCCCTGGGAGTTCCACGTCTGGGAGAGCGTGGTGTCTTCGGCATGGCTTTATCTCCTCATCCATTGCCAGGAGGTGCTCTTCCCAAGGACGCTCCGGCAGGTTTATTACATGGCGAAAATCACCAATATACAGGATGAGCGCCCGGAAGGGCCAGCAGTCTCTTCTTAAATGTCCGGGCAGAGAGTAAAACACCCATAGGGAGAAAACGTTCCCTGTGGGTGCCTTGTTGCCCTCCATACGGAATGGATCTGCTTTAAGAAGGGGTTTGCAGTGAGCTCAGGATTAACTCCATACAGTCCGAAAATCCCAAACGGTACGCCAGGATCCCATAACGGCTTCCTAAAGCATTCTGCTCGCTGGCGTGGCAGTCAATGAGCCTTTTCGCTTTTTCCGATAAGTCCAGTTGCTCCAGTTCTTCCGCATATTCCTTTGATGTCTGAAGGATGGACTGATACACCTCATCGGAGCAGGCAATCCGGTCCAGGACCGTGTCAATGCGAAGGTCGGTCAACTGGCATAATAAGCAGCTTTTATCCATGCTTTTACCTCCTCGTGGTGGATATTACCTCTGAAGCAGATGGATAGCAACGGGAATATTGCACGATTTTGTTTGCGATTATTGAACAAGGAAGAATGGGAAATGCGGATTTCCGGACGGACAGCGTCAGTTTTTTCAATTCCTCCACCCTTGCACAGTGCCCCTGAAAGCTGGGCGGCAGTGGAGTTTAGTAAATACAGTTTCTGTTGTTAGCGGTACCCCCATCCGGGAGCCGCTTTTTTCATGCGCGAAAGCGGGAAAGGAAGGTATGACGACATGAAAGAATTCTGGAACCTGATTCAATTTATTTTTACGGCCATCGGCGGCTGGCTGGGCTATTTCCTGGGCGGCTGTGACGGGCTGCTCATCGCCCTGGTGGTATTCGTGGCGGTGGATTACCTCACGGGCGTGATGTGCGCCATCTCGGACAAGAAGCTCTCCAGCGAGGTGGGCTTTAAGGGCATCTGCCGGAAGGTGCTGATCTTCCTGCTGGTGGGGATCGCCAATATCCTGGATGCGCAGGTGATCGGGACAGGCAGCGTCCTTCGCACGGCAGTCATTTTCTTTTACCTCTCCAACGAAGGCGTGAGTCTCCTGGAGAATGCGGCACACTTGGGACTCCCCGTACCGGAAAAAATCAAAACCGTTTTAGAGCAGCTCCATGACAGAGCGGAAAAGGAGGAAAATTAAATGGCTTACACAAACAGTTCACTGGTATCTTATACAAAACTTAGCCCCAACCACTCCGGGCTGCGGACACACAGCATCGACCGCATCACGCCCCACTGCGTGGTGGGGCAATGCTCGGTGGAGACGCTGGGCAATATCTTTCTGCCTACATCCAGGCAGGCAAGCTGCAACTACGGCATCGGCGCGGACGGCCGTGTGGGAATATATGTGGAGGAAAAGAACCGCTCCTGGTGTTCTTCCTCCAATGCCAATGACCAGAGGGCGGTCACCATCGAGTGTGCGTCCGACACCACGGAGCCGTATGCGTTTAAGGATGTGGTCTATCAGTCGCTCATTAAGCTCTGCGTGGATATCTGCAAGCGCAACGGCAAGAAAAAGCTCCTCTGGCTGGGTGATAAGGATAAGACACTCAGTTATGAGCCGAAGTCTGATGAGATGGTGCTGACTGTCCATCGCTGGTTTGCCAACAAGTCCTGTCCGGGCAGTTGGATGTATGCCCGGATGGGTGATCTTGCCGCAAAGGTCACAGCACAGCTTGGCGGTTCAGCTGATACTCCTACTGTAACCACGCAGCTTTACCGTGTCCGCAAGACCTGGTCTGACAGCAAGTCGCAGAAAGGCGCATATAAGATCCTTTCCAACGCCAAGAAGTGCGCTGACGCAAATCCGGGATACAGTGTGTTTGATGTAAACGGTGTAAACATCTACACATCGAACACAACAGCCGCAGAGGTTCCGTTCCTCGTAAAGGTCAGCATCACGGATCTGAATATCAGAACCGGACCGGGAACGGACTACGCCAAGACCGGGAGGTTTACCGGCAAGGGCGTGTTCACCATCGTTGAGGTGAAGTCCGGCAAAGGCTCCACGACGGGCTGGGGACGGCTCAAATCCGGCGCTGGGTGGATCTCGCTTGACTACGCAGCCAAAATCAAATAACTTAACCTGCTGAAAGCCCATCGAGCCATAACGGTTCGGTGGGCGTATTTTTTTCGGCCAAAATAGGCTTCTATGTCCAGATGGGTCATTGAGGGAAACCCTCGGAACGGAGGAACCACAATGACAAATCAGCAAAAAGAACAGATTACCGCCCTGCGCTCACAGGGATATGGATACGCCACCATCGCCAAGGCGGTGGGACTGAAGAAAGATACCGTTGTCGCGTTCTGCCGTAAGATGGGAATGACCGGCACGAAGGCTGCAGATAACAGACGCATTGAACTGGACGCCGGATTCTGCCTGCAGTGCGGCGCTTTGCTTACGCAGACTCCCGGAAGAAAGCGAGTCAAGTTCTGCTCGGATAACTGCCGTACCGCCTGGTGGAATGCACACCCGGAAAAGGTCAACCGCAGAGCCATATACCACTTCACCTGCGCTCACTGCGGAAAGCCCTTCACTGCCTACGGCAACGCAAAAAGAAAATACTGCTCTCACGCCTGCTATATCGCAGACCGCTACAAAGGCGGTGACGGGCATGAGTGAGGACAAATTCCGTTCTGAAATGAGCTACCTTGCCGCCCTCTCCATCGCAAAGAATCTCCGAGAAAAGGGGCTTCTGAGCGAGGAGGAATATGCCGTAATTGATACAAATCTGAGGGCTGAGTTTTCGCCATCTTTGGGTACATTATTATCGGAAAATGACTTGATATAATCGGCTTTCAGAGTGATATATAGTGTCGGAAAGGAGTGATTTCATGCGGATTGTAAATAAAATCGAAGCGAAAACACCGCAGATGCCGCGCCGCAAAAGGGTCGCGGCCTACGCAAGAGTCTCAATGGAGTCCGAGCGGCTGCAGCACTCCCTTTCGGCACAGGTCAGCTTTTACAGCAGTTTGATTCAGAGCAATCCCGCCTGGGAATATGTGGGCGTATATGCCGACAACGGAATAACCGGCACCAAAGCCGAAGCCCGCGAAGAGTTCAATCGGATGATTGCCGACTGCGAAGCCGGAAAAATCGACATTGTTCTGACAAAGAGCATTTCCCGTTTCGCGCGCAATACCGTTGACCTGTTGAATACGGTGCGCAGGCTCAAGGAGCTGGGCGTTTCCGTACAGTTTGAAAAGGAGCGCATCGACTCCCTCACCGAGGACGGCGAGTTGATGCTGACCCTCTTAGCATCCTTTGCTCAGGAAGAAATACGCAGCCTGTCGGACAACGTCAAATGGGGTACCCGGAAACGATTTGAAAAAGGTATCCCCAACGGCCGCTTTCAAATCTATGGGTACCGCTGGGATGGCGATCATCTGGTCATCCATGAGGAGGAGGCAAAGATCGTTCGGCTCATCTACGACAATTACATGAACGGTTTGTCGGCGGAGACCACAGAAAAGCAGCTTGCCGAGATGGGCGTGAAATCCTATAAGGGACAGCATTTCGGCAACACCTCCATCCGGCAGATCCTCGGAAACATCACTTATACGGGCAACCTTCTGTTCCAGAAGGAATATGTGGTTGACCCCATCAGCAAGAAAAGCAGGATCAACCGTGGGGAGCTGCCCCAGTATTTCGTGGAGAACACCCACGAAGCCATCATTCCAATGGAGGTCTACCAGGCGGTGCAGGCTGAGAAAGCGCGCCGCCGTGAGCTTGGCGCCTTGGCAAACTGGAGCATTAACACCTCCTGCTTTACCAGCAAAATCAAGTGCGGCCGGTGCGGAAAGAGCTATCAGCGGTCTAACCGCAAGGGGAGAAAAGACCCTAATGCCAACTACACCATCTGGGTCTGCGGTACCCGAAGAAAGACCGGGAATGCGCATTGTCAAAACAAGGACATCCCGGAGCAGATGCTCAAAGATGCCTGCGCTGAAGTCATGGGACTGGATACGTTTGATGAAATCATCTTTTCAGAGCAGATCGACCACATTGAGATTCCTGCTCCGAATGAGATGATTTTCTATTTTAAGGATGGCCGCATCGTTCCGCACCACTGGGAATCCACCATGCGGAAGGACTGCTGGACGGATGAGCGCAGAGCCGCCAAGGGACGGTATGTGCAGGAGCATCAGCTCGGCCCCAACACTTCCTGCTTTACCAGCCGCATTCGCTGCGACAGCTGCGGCGAGAACTACCACAGGCAGCGTTCACGGCACAAAGACGGCAGCTTTGATTCCGTATGGCGATGTGCGTCAGGCGGAAAATGCCAAAGCCCCAGCATCAAGGAAGATGCCCTCAAAAACCTCTGTGCGGACGCTATGGGTCTGGAGGAATTTAGTGAGACGGTTTTCCGTGAGCAGATTGTCTGCATTCACATCACGGCTCCATATCAGCTTTCCATCCGCTTCTTTGACGGGCATACCTTCGAGACGGCATGGGAAAACAAGCGGAAGATGCCCCGGCATACAGAGGAGCGAAAACAGCACATGCGAGAAGTAATGATACAGAGATGGAGGGAAAAACGTGGCGAAAGTAACGACAATACCGGCGACGATAAGCCGATTCACGGCAACGCCGATCAATGAAAAGAAAAAGCGCCGCACCGCCGCCTACGCCCGTGTTTCCACGGACAGCGAGGAGCAGCTCACCAGCTACAGCGCCCAGGTGGACTATTACACCAACTATATCAAAAGCCGGGACGATTGGGAGTTTGTTTCCGTGTATACGGACGAGGGCATAACGGGTACGAATACCAAGCACCGCGAGGGATTCAAACGCATGGTGGCGGATGCACTGGCTGGCAAGATAGACCTCATCGTCACCAAATCGGTCAGCCGCTTTGCCCGAAATACGGTAGACAGCCTGACCACGGTGCGCCAGCTCAAGGAAAAAGGCGTGGAGATCTATTTTGAGAAAGAAAACATCTGGACCCTGGACAGCAAGGGCGAACTGCTCATCACCATCATGTCCTCACTGGCGCAGGAGGAAAGCCGCAGCATTTCAGAGAACTGTACCTGGGGACAGAGAAAACGGTTTGCTGACGGGAAGGTCACCGTGCCATTCAAACGGTTTCTCGGCTATGATCGGGGACCCGATGGCAATCTGGTTTTGAATAAGGACGAAGCGGTTATCATCCGCCGCATTTACAGTATGTTCCTGCAAGGCATGACGCCGCACGGCATTGCCGCCAGGCTAACCGCTGACGGCATTAAATCGCCGGGCGGCAAGGATAAATGGAACGCCGGAGCGGTTCGGAGTATCCTCACTAACGAAAAATATAAGGGTGATGCACTTCTTCAGAAAAGCTATACGGTTGATTTCCTCACCAAAAAGAAAAAGGTCAACGAGGGCGAAATTCCGCAGTACTATGTGGAGGGCAACCACGAAGCCATCATTTCCCCAGAGGTATTCGAGATGGTTCAGCAGGAAATGGAACGGCGCAGCAAGCGCGGTAGACGAAGCGGTGTCCACCTTTTCTCCGGCAAAATTCGCTGTGGCGAATGCGGAAGCTGGTACGGCTCCAAAACCTGGCACTCCAATGATAAGTACAAAAAGATCATCTGGCAGTGCAATCACAAATTTGATGGCGACCACAAATGCACCACACCACACCTTACAAATGAAGATATCCACCGCTACTTTATTTCGGCAGTCAACCAGCTTCTTGCCCAGAAGGATACCATCATCGCATCCTTGACCGGCGGCTTGGCCCTTGCCTTTGACCTCACGTCTCTGCAAGCCCAAGAAACTGCACTGATTGAGGAAGTACAGATGCTTGCCGATGCGGTTGAAAAGTGCATCTACGAAAATGCTCATGTGGCCCTTGACCAGACAGAATACCAGAAACGCTATGACGGACTGGTCCACCGCTACGATGAAGCTAAAGCCAAACTGGATGCCATCACCGAGCAGATCGCCGATAAAAAGGCACGGAGAGGCACTATTGAGGAGTTCCTCAAGGTTCTCCGGGAGCAGGACGGACTGGTCACCGATTTTCAAACAAACCTCTGGTGCGGACTGGTGGATTTTATGACCGTCTACTCCGCAGACGATGTGCGGATCACCTTCAAAAACGGTGCGGAAATAAAGGCATAAGCACCTACGCAAAAACACCTCGCAACGAGAGCATCATTCTCCAGCTGCGAGGTGTCTTTTGCTATTGATTAGTCATCCCAAAACATTCTGCTGGGAAGAAAATAGGTTTCAAATTTCCTGGAAAGTCCTAGAATTCCAAATACATCTTTAAGTCTTTTTTTATCGTCTTCACTATAATAATAAATAATCCATTTTGATGTTGGCTTTATTTCTTCAGCAATTCGCAAGAGATAAGGAGTGTCTACATTCCCAAACGACAAACCTATGGATACTACTTGCTCTATATCTTTTAGACTTGAAAAAAACGATTCATTTCTCGATATAATTGCATCCGTGTCTTTATATAATGACGAGCAAAATTTTGCTATCGCGGAGCATATACTTTCTTCCCATTCTACGAACTCTTCACTTGCACACTGTGCTCTTCGTTTGTAATAATCTATAATAAATTTATTTCCATGCCCCATGATGGGTGGTATTGCAGAGCATGATGGTACTCCTCCATGCAAGTGAAGAACTGTTTTTACCCCATATACCCGCTCTAGGACATCTGTATAATTAAAATTAATGAAAATATCAGAACAATTTCCTATGAAACTCTTTTTAATGGGGCACACACCTGATGTATCTATAGACTCTAACCACTCAAGTACATATTTCTGTAAATCTGAAGAAAACCCATACTGTTCCTTCCAGTGAAGATCCAGAGTATATTTTATACCTTCTTCTGGCATTTGCTCTGCAAGGGAACTTGCCATATCGTGCATTCCTTCTACATCTGGGTTACCCATTTCTTCCTCAAATGTTTGCCATAAATCTTTTAGCACTGATTTTTTCCATCTTTCTTGTGCCGCTTCAGTGTACCAAGGCTCTGTATCATCTAAAGGCTGAATGTTATACATAGCCTCAAAATCCGTTAGAAATGACTCATGATGCGTTTCTAAGAAACTTCTGAACTCAGAATATGGAGTTCTAATACCATGCTGTATGTCGAAACCGTTTCCTACCAAATACAATGTTTTCATGTTATTCCTCCTATTTGAACGGCAATATAAAAATAGCCGGGATGCCCCGGTCTGTCAACACACCCCAAGAGCAGATTTTACACCGCAAGGGCACACTTTTTAATTTTACCCATACCTTGTATCAAACTCGGTATGATTATTTCACAAATGGTGTCGTCAGGTGTGGGCTGCATCAGCTCTACCATCATTTCCCGAATGTGTTTCGGTGTACGGAACTGCCCATTCTGCCCAGCCGTTGCCAGCTTGCCCAGCATATACTCGTACAAGTCCCCCTGCATATCCAAGTCCGCAATATCATGCTCATAAAGGTCTTCCAGTCCGGTGATGATCTTCTGCAATACCTGAGGCGTGGGAATCAGAAACATGGCGTCCTCCATGTAACGAGCAAAGGCGGTATTGCTCTGGGCACCTGTTCCATCTTCGTCAGGGATTTCCACCAGTTCCCCTCTCTCGTCAAAATCCGGCAGTCGTCCCTGCTTCATGTTTTTGATGGCAGGGAAAACACGCTGGCTCATGACATCGTAAATGTCACGGGGGTCATTGTTTTTGAACTTGCTCCAGCGCATGGACTGCCCCGCAGATGATGCTGGGAAGATGTGTTCCATTTTTTCTCCCATCAGGTTTTCTAGTTCTTCGGTTTCCAGCTCTTTTTCATCTAGAGAACGAATGAACATCAGGTATGTCAGCTGTTCGATGACGGTCAGAGGGTTGGTAATGCCGCCTGCCCAGATATCCGTCCAGATTTTATCCACTTTATTTTTAATGGCTCCTGTAATCATGCAAGGTTTCCTCCGTTATTCTTGTTTTTATCATTCGACTTTTCGTTTCATGATTCTTTCTTTTTCAGTATAGTATATCCCGCATAAAATCTCAAACAAAAATCCATATCTGCTGCCGCCCAAAGATATTCATTTTCTTTTCTGTATACCTGTAACTGTTATATTGAATGGTTCACATTCATGGCTCTTCGTGAGCCATACCATGGATCAGCAAAAGGGCAGACCTCTCCTGTCAAAGACCTTCCTCTGTTTTCAAAATTTTCTATCCTGATTTTCAAAAGAAAAAGACTGCGTTCTGTTTGTCAGCTGAACCAAACAGGCGGCAGTCTTTTCTTCTGAACAGGCAAAATGATTACTCATCACTTCTTTGATACCTCACAGCATCCTCCATGGTGAGGATGCCGTTGATCTTTTTCACTTCGTTGACGCAGCGGATGTGAAGTCTGCGCATGGTTGCCTCATCCATATCGTTGATGGCAGCAAGCATACTTTCTAGCTTTGCCATCTCTACAGCAATTTTGAAAAGCAAACGAGCCAAATGATTCTCTGATGTTTTTACGATGCCCTTCATGGATTCCAACATCACTTCAGATAAAAAATCTTGATGGCTTTCCTGATAAAGATAACCGGAGTAAAAGTGAATGGCTCTTTCTATAAATGCACTGCGGTTTGCGAAATCTTCCCTTGTTACTGCCGCATCACTTTTCTGAATGGCGTCCTTAGACAGCCACACGGTATATCGTTGTTTCTGGTATTCTTCTTTCATAAAAATGCTCCTTTCTCTCCATAGCGTCGGTACCAGCACACCTGACAAAGCCACTGGTTCCTAAGACAATCTTTTCTTTTTCTGTTTCACAACACGCAAATGAGCGCCAATCTTTTTTCACCGGCGCTGGCAAAAAATCTCCGCACTGCGGGGATTTGAGGGACTCTGCCGGCAGTTCAGCGCCGGCTTTTCACCTGCAAGTATTTTTCACATCTGGCAAAGTCCCTTTGGGCAGATATTGATTCCCAATACCCACTTTTTTTCTTTGCCCAAAATCGGGGCAAATTCGCTCCAAACTGCCTTACCCTGCAACTACTCTACCTGCTCTACAAAGCGGCACACAGGGGCAAATCAGGCGGTACTGGCGGCGGTCTTGCCCCTGTTGACGCAGCAAACCAAATCCTCTGTTTTTTCAATCGTTTTCACCCTCTTTCCTAAAATCCATTTTTCTCCTTGACACCTTTCGCCATCAGAGTTTATATACCACAAGCGGCTCTGCCGACTTTTGGAAAAGGCGGTTTTTATCATGGATATTTTTCAAGCTTTTCTTTCTCATAATGATGAGAATCCACCCACGTTTTCAGAAATTTTTCATTCTGCGGCGGCATTGAAGCGCGCCTTAGGAACGAAAAGTTATCTTCTGGAGCACTATCTTTCTTTGTTTTTTCGTCTGACAGCACAGATAGATTTTGTGGCACTACAGGATGAAGTCCACCAATCCATGGCGGATACCCAGCGTTCCTTCAAAGAAAATCCATCTCTCCTGTCTGAGTTTCCTTGTCAGGAGCCTGCCACGAAAATAAATCTCTGCTTCTTACGGCAGGCAGATTCTATCTTGGAACAGACACTCAAAGACTTTTTGAGAGAGAAAACTTCTGAATGGAATGCTGCCGTTGACCTGATGGAACTGCGGCAGACAGAACAAAAACTCATGGAACACATCGCCAAGGAACCTCTGGAAGCTTTTCAGCGGATGCTTCTTCGTCGATTTCTTCCCTGTCCTTTGGCTCCACTATTTTCTCAAAGCATCCTCGTAGAAATGACCAAACGGTTTCTCACACGGGATTTAGAAACGGATCAGGAGGTCTTTCGGCTGTTTCTGAAAACTTTTGGGCACGAAAAAAGCGACTGATATATCAGTCGCTTTTTCGTTTCTTTTCCCAGAAAAATTTAGAGTCCCATCACATAACAACTCATCGAATTCTTGAATCTGAAATAATTGCATAAATATAGGATGGTCCCACTACATCATTGTGAAGATCTGACGGCTTTTGAGGATTTAAGACAATCGCTTTTTCAAAAGCACTTTTTGATATTGCTACTTTACTGCGTGTGTGAATCAGCTTTTCACCCACCACTTGATAAGTAAATTCCAAACCAGACACGGTATAAAAAACTTCTCCCTCATGTCGCTTTATATTTTCCCAAATTGATTCCATTTTCCAGCCCCCCTCTTAATCATATTCATAATGACACCTTCATCTTTTCCTATCTTTTATTAAACTTCCCCATGTCATCTGTCCAAAGGTCATTTTTCAATGGCAAAAAACGGGCAGTTTTTACATCCAAAAAGCTATGCCACCAGATTTAGTTCCAGCATAATTAGCTTTTTTAGGTAATTTTATATCAACCTTTCCTCCTAGTAGCGGTTTTTATTCCCTTATTCATGTCTAAATCAAAACCAATCTGCCAAAATCCCATGTCAAGTAATTTCATCTGTGGATATTGCATATCTTCTATTTTCATTTTTGATCTAGCACTTTCCAATCGTTCAGTATTCTTGTCGTAAAAATTTACAAGCAACATAATAGACTTTAGGTTATAATTGCCCGTTGCTACCTTTTGATTTTTAATTCCGGCTATAAAATATCTATCATATGCTGGAACACATCCTAATGTTCCCATCAATATCTTTGTTATAAGTGTATAAGATAACTGATTTTTAAGTTCTTGTTCTTTTACTTCATGTCTAATCTTATCATAGTATTTGTCCAAAAATGCATTTATTTCTTGGAGTAGCTTTTGATTATTTTCTTTTCTAAAATCAACACATTTAATTCCTGCCAATGCATCATACTTTTCGCTTAGCAATTCTTTTACAACGGGAATATGTATTCTATAGTCCTTCTGCAATAAAAATGATGAACCGCGATACATTCCCCAACTCGCTAAATAGAAAGCAAGCTGTAAGCTCAAATAATCATAGTCAATATCTTCATTGCCACGAGCCATCATAAAATGTGAATAGCAATGTTCCCATGAACGATATCGAGCATTTTCATCAGATTTCAACTCATCATAAAAATCTGTTGATGACTTAATAATCAAATCCACTGTGTCCATGCCAAGCACCTCCTATTCGTTACTTGTTTTTATCTGTTCTCCATCCGGAAAAACAAACGATTACTCAAAAATCACTTCCATAACATCTGTTATCTGTTTTACTTCCTCAAGAGTCACAGTATCTCGTTTCAGTTTCTTGCAAAAATTCTGCGGTGTCTGATCTATCTGTCTAGCAAGTTCCAAAACACTTATATTCTTTTTATTACATAATTCTTTCATTATATCGGATATCTTCATCATAATCCTATATATCTAAAATAAGCCTTAATTTACTATAAACCAAATGGTTTGCATTTTCAACTTTTCGTGCTTAAGCTCTGTATAAACAATCTATGAATGAAAAAACACCCTGCATTTCTGCAAGGTGCTAACCATAGAGAATCTTTTATTATCTCCTGACATCCCCACTTGTACCTGATTGAAACACCACAGGTTATTCTGCTTCAATTCTTAAAAACAGTAGATGTCATCTGTCCAAAGGTCATTTTTCAAGGGCAAAAAACGGGCAATTTTTGCACCGAAAAACCCCCGTTTTTTCACCTACAAACCACAATATCTTGTGGTTTAACCCTTATTTTACGCCTGTCCACCACAACGTGTCATCAGTACCA
Source organism: Anaerotignum lactatifermentans (assembly GCF_014982935.1). Taxonomy (NCBI): domain Bacteria; kingdom Bacillati; phylum Bacillota; class Clostridia; order Lachnospirales; family Anaerotignaceae; genus Anaerotignum; species Anaerotignum lactatifermentans. The sequence goes on from NZ_JADCKK010000003.1 coordinate 72,434, forward strand.
CGGATTCCACATGAACCGTTCTAGGGAACATATCCATCAAACGTACCCGTTTCACCTCATATCCAGCTGCCTGGAATTCCTGCAAATCTCTTGCCAGAGATGTGGGTTTACAGGACACATAAACGATTTCCGGCGCGCCAAAGTCGATAATCTTGCCGATGGCTTTGGGATGGATACCTTCTCTGGGAGGGTCTACGATAATAACATCAGGCTCGTCTGTCAGTTCATCCACCATTTTCAGCACGTCCCCAGCTAAGAATATACAGTTGGTCAAGCCATTTCTTGCGACATTTTCATTGGCTGCCACAACGGCTTCTTCCACCAGTTCAATGCCCATGACTTTTTTGGAACCGGCTCTTGCCATAATCTGTCCGATGGTACCGGTACCACAGTACAGATCAAATACCATTTTATTTTCCACATCACCGGCAAATTCCCGCACAATGCTGTAAAGCTGTTCCGCACCCTCTGTATTTGTCTGGAAGAAGGAATAGGCAGACACTTTGAATTCCAAATCAAAGAGTTTTTCCATGAAGAAATCTCTGCCATAGAGAACTGTCATTTCATCGCTGCGCACCACGTCAGCCACGCCGTCGTTGACGGAATGAAGTACGCCGCAGATTTCACCCTGCAAAGGCAGCGCTAAAATCATATTTTTGAATTCTTCCAGAGAAAAAGGAACTTCAGATGTAGTCACCAGATGCACCAGGATTTCCCCTGTTGCTTTCCCCTTTCTCACAACCAAATGGCGCAGAGAACCATCGTGACGCATACGGTGATAGAAGGCAACGTTTCTTTCCTGGAAAAAGGTCAGTGCGCCCTGTACGATGGTCACAAAGTCCGCATCTACGATATTACAGTCTTTCAATGTCACCACTTCGTAATGGCTCATTTTCTTACGCATACCCAGTGCCAGAGGACCATCTTTCACTTCATCCCCAAAGGAAAACTCGCATTTATTGCGGTAGCCTGTTTCCAAAGGAGAAGGTGTGATGCCTTCCCAGCTTTCCACATGGATGCCCGCATCTTCCAGCAATGTTTTCACCTGCTGTTCTTTCATATCCAGTTCTGCCTGACGTTTCATGGTCTGGTAAGTGCAGCCGCCGCAAATTTCATAATGGGAACAGCATCCTTCCTGTCGTTCCAGTTCAGAGCGTTCCACCACTTCCAGCAGACGAGCTTCCACATTGCCGCCGCGCTTTTTGATGACCTGTACAGAAACAGTCTGACCGGGTACGCCATTTTTCACAATAACCTTTTCCCCTTCCACAAAGCCATAGGCTTTATTGGGAAAGCGCACGCCGTCAATTTTTACGGTAATAATATCTTTTTTCTTCATTTTTTCCTCCAATTGTAACATAAATTTATTTGTATTCAACTGTATTCTGTGTTATACTGTTCCCATATTGATTTTTTAAAATTACCGAACAGGAGTGTATTACAGAATGTCTGAAAAACCCGAAGTTGGCAGTATCGTAGAAGGCAAAGTCGTTCGCATCAAACCCTTTGGTGCCATTGTTTCTCTGGGAGAACAGGTACAGGGTCTGGTTCATATTTCACAGGTAGCAAACACCTTTGTACAGGACATCAACGACCATGTGAAAGTAGGCGACATTGTCAAGGTGAAAGTCCTTTCCATTGATCCCGAAACAAACAAAATTGCTCTCTCCATGAAAGAAGCGCTGCCAAAGGAAGCGCGTCAGCCCAAAGGAGATCGTCCTTACAAAGGACACAAGCAGGAAAACAGAACCACCAATCCTGCCGAAGAATATTTCAAACCACAGACCGTCAATCCTTCTGCCGATTTTGAAGAAAAAATGCGGGAATGGATGAAACAGTCCAACGAAAGACAGACCAGTCTGAATAAGAGAGCCAACAAACGCTCTTATTGATTCTTGCTTATGATACCATGAAACGCTGTTTCTGGCAACGGAAACAAGATAGGAGGGAACCCCCATGATGCTTTTCTTTGTAGCAGGCATTTATTTATTTGCCCGGGGCATATTCGCATGGTACGGACAACCTATTTTTTACAGAAAAGGCACACTGGAAAACATTGACCCCGATCACTTGCCCCAATACCTGCGGGAAGAAGGTGTATGGAACTTCCTGACCGGACTTGTTCTGGTGGGAAAAGCCATTCTGGACAAAGTCTTTCCCGGCAGTATGGCACTGTTCATTGTCTTTATTGTGCTGCTATTGGTGTGTGTGGTATTTTTAGCCAAATGCAATGAAAAATACCGAAAAAAATAACAGAAATAGAAAGAAGCCGAAAAATCTGTTCAATCTAAGGGGCTTCTTCAAAAGAAAACAAAGAAAGCTGAAATCTTTACAATTCAAAAGATTCCAGCTTTCTTATTTTGCCAAGATTTTATTAGGTCTGTTTTCTTTTGAAGACAGCAGTCGCAGCCTTCCTTAAGAAATCAAGAAAACGAAAAACAATGTTTTCTTAATGGCGGCTGCTTTTTTCAGCTCTCTTTTTGCCTATCAACAGGAGGATAGTATGACCGAAATCATCTGCATCACTGACAAAAATCATCCTGCCCTGCCCGCTATCATCGAGTGGCTCTATGACTGGTGGGGAAAGGACGAGGATTATACAAAAGAACAGGTGGAAGCATATGTGCGTAATGCTGTATGCAAAGACCGTATCCCGCAGGTATTTCTGATTTTGCAGGATGGCGTACCTGCCGGCACCTTCCAGTTTGCCATGTCTGATATTGACACCCGCCCCGACTGTTATCCATGGCTGCGGGATTTCTGGATAGAGCCTGCATTTCGCGGAAAAGGACTGACCTATACCGTTATGGAAGCCGTCAAAGAACATGCTGCTCGCTTACATCTGACAGAACTTTACCTCTTTACACGTCATGAGGGGTTATATGAAAAATTCGGATGGGAGTATGTGGAAACATTCCCCACCTACCTGACACCTGGTGACAAACAGCGTCTTTACCGTCTGTCCATTTGTTAAAATAAATTCTCTGGAAACCAAAAACAGCATCCAAAATTACCTTTTGGATGCTGTTTTTTTCTCAACCTGCACACAGCAAGCTGATTATTTCATATGTATCTGAATCAAACAGGATTAACCCAGAATGATTTTTGTCAGTTCAACGGGTTCAACGATTTTGCCGTCTTTGTAAACACGCATGTTACCGGAAGCGATTTCGTCGATCAGGATAACTTCGTTGTTGTTGTAACCAAATTCAAATTTGATGTCGTACAGATCCAGACCTTTTTTCGCCAGTTCGTCAGCAACGATACGAGTGATTTTCAGTGTCTGTTCTTTCATGCTGTCGTACATTTCGCCGCTCATAACGCCCAGTGCGATCAGACCATCTTTTGTTACCAGAGGATCGCCTTTTGCGTCGTCTTTGAATGTTGTTTCAACATAACCGCCTTCCAGAACTGTACCATCAGCGATGTAATCGCCGTAACGACGGATGAAGCTGCCTGTAGCTTTCAGACGGCAGATAACTTCCAGACCGTGACCGAATACGGTTGCGGGCAGAACTTCCATTGTAGCGTTGTCTACATCAGCAGAAACGTAATGTGTTTTGATGCCAGCCTCTTTCAAAATTTCGAAGAATTTGATAGATGTTTCCAGATTTGCTTTACCGATACCTTCAATGGTCAAACCAACGGAGTTTTCACCGGGATCGAATACACCATCTTTACCTGTGCAGTCATCTTTGAACTTCAGCAGCACATTGCCGTTTTCCAGTTTGTAAACGTCCTTTGTTTTGCCCTGATAAATCTTTTCCATAAATCTTTTCCATCCTTTCTGATTTAAGACCGACATAAAAGCATGCCTGTTATGAAATTTTCTCAACAAATAAAATTTACTGCAAAATCCGCTTGGATACAAGTATTTTTTGCAAATCTTTGAAATCTCGGCAAATTATGCAATTTCGAGGGTACATGTGGAAATATTTTCTCACCAGATGTGTAAAAAATTTCCTGTTTTGCCCCCTCTGACCGAATTTTTCTGCACAATCGGCATTAAAAATCCGTCATTTTTCTCTCATTTATTGACTTTTTCGAGATTATTCCACAGGCTTCGCGTCGCCCCAAACATGCTCCAAACCGTAGAATTCACGCTGTTCTTCATTAAACAGGTGAATCAGCAGGTTGCCGAAGTCTAACAAGATCCATGTACCTGTGCTGTAGCCTTCGGAATGATGCATTTTTACGCCAGCCTGGAACAGTTTCTGTTCCACTTCATCTGCCATTGCACGCAGATGGTTTACATTTTTACCACTTGCAATGACAAAGCAGTCTGCCACATTGGACAGACCTTTCAGATTCAGCACCTGAATGTCCTGACCTAATTTATCATCTAACGCAGCCTGTGCGATTTTTGCAGCTTCTAAAGCTTCCATGTTATTCCTCCTTGTAATCTTATTTATTCTTATAGTATTCCAGTGCCTCCAAAGACAGGGGATGCAGCAGTCTGCCCCGTTCTTTTACAAAGTCAATGGTCTGTTCCAAAATGAAGCGCATTGCCATATCCAAATCCAGATATGCCAGACGTCTTGCCTCATCCAGACCTTCGAACTGTTCTCTGTTAGGCTCGATATAGTCCGCAATGAACACAATCTTTTCCAATATGGACATGCCAGCACGTCCTGTGGTATGGTAGCGGATAGCATTGAGGATATCTTCATCTTTGATTTTATATTCCCGTTTTGCCACTTCCGCACCCAAAAATGGATGAATCAGATCCGGCTGCTGTTCCAGAATCTCGTCCATTTTCACTTTATATTCCTTACAGAAACGCTGCCGCAGTTCTTTTGGATAATCCTTGGCGCAGTCATGGAGCAGACCTGCCACTTTGGCTTTCTGACGGTCTGCCTGTGTGCCGTATATTTCTGCCAGCCGCACTGCTTCTTCGGATACACCCATGGTATGGATATAACGTTTTACAGACAAAGCAGACTGCAATTTTTCCTGCATGACTTCAATGGGCAGCATAAATTTCACCTCGTCTTTTCTTTCGTTTTGATACAAACCAAATTTATGAATATAGTCCTCTACTTCCTGTGGAAGCAGGTACTGAATGGGCATGCCTCTTTGTGCCCGGGTACGGATATCCGAAGACGAAATAGCCAATGCCGGCACCTCCATGTAATGGATTCTGCTGGCATATTTTTCCTGAATTTCTCCGATTTCCTCGAACATCTGATTTTTCTGATAACCGGGTCTGGTTACTGCCACAAAGTCGCAGAGGGACAGCAGACGTTCCGGTTCCTTCCAGCTCATGATCTGATGGATGGCATCGGCACCGGTGATGAAATACAGACGCACATCGGGACGGCACATTTTTTTCAGCTGTTCGATGGTGTCGATGGTATAGGTAGTGCCGGGGCGGTCGATTTCAATACGGGATACTTCAAAGTTCTCATTCCGCATGGTTGCCAGAACCGTCATCAGATACCGGTGTTCATTATGGGTTACTTCTTTATGAGATTTATGGGCAGGACGGCCTGTGGGAATGAATACCACCTTATCTACATGAAAACGGTGGCGCACCGCTTCTGCCGTTACCAGATGTCCATAGTGTATGGGGTCAAAAGTACCGCCCATGATGGCAATACTTTTGCAGTTTCTGAAATTGGCGATTTCGTTTCGCATGATCTTTCCTCCCTCTGCCTGCTTATTTCTTCACAGGAGGCAGTTCAATGACAGGTTTTGTCTTGGAAGCACGGTACAGTACAAATTTATTGCCGATGACCTGTACAATGTCCGCACCAGTTCTGCTTGCCAGCATTTCTGCCGCTTCCGCAGGACCCAGCATATTATTGTCCAACACACTGATTTTTACCAATTCTCTTGCCTCCAGTGCGTTATGTACGGTATCACGCAATTCTGGTGTCACGCCGTTTTTCCCCACCTGAAAAATCGCGTCAATACCGTTTGCCAGAGAGCGCAGATAAGCTCTTTGTTTGCTTGTTAACATAATTTCCTCCTCAAATTCGTCTTTTTTCAATCTATAATCCTAAACATCATAGCACAGACACCTTGATTTTGCAACGAAAGACGGCGAAAAACGGCTGTTTTTTCTCATTTGTCCCCCTTTGGAATGGGAAAGGAAAAAAATTCCTGTCCCTTGTTCCTTTCCAAAAAAAATGATAAAATGATAAAAGTTTTCAAAAATCATTTCATTAAGGAGGAACCCATGACCCAATTCAACGGCAGCAAACTGCGTGAACTGCGCAATGAAAAACAGCTAAGCATCGCCAAGCTTTCCACCATATCCGACGTGAGCACAGGGCTCATCAGCCAGATTGAGCGTGATCTGGTGGTTCCCTCCGCCCTCATTCTCTTTCGGCTGGCACAGGCGCTGGAAACAGACATGTACGCCTTTTTTGAAGATACACCGCCGGAAGATACGCCTATCATCCGAAAAGGCAGCCACAGCCTCCTGACAGCACAGGAAAACGGCTGTATCCACAAGATACTCTGCCCAGACAATCCGGGGCGTATGCTGGATTTTGTGGAGCTGACACTAAAAAAGGGATGTTTTTATGACTACCGCCCCTCTTTTGCCCAAGGAGAAACCTGCGGCTATGTGATCCAAGGCACCTTACAGGTCATTGCGGAAGGCAGAGTATACACTTTACAGGAAGGGGACAGCATCACTCTGGACAGCACCCTGCCCCACCAATGCAAAAACACCAGCGATGCAGATTCCGTATCTGTCTGGGTCATGACACCAAAATATTTCTAAAAATCAAAGGAGCCATGCTTCCTGTTTTCACAGGAAGTACGACTCCTTTTTTATTGACGATAACCGCCAAAAAATTCTTATTTTTCGTTAGGGATACCTTTGTATACAAAGCCCTTTGCCGCATCTACAGTGATGAGGGTATCGTTAGGGATAAAGTCGATGACTTTCGCATTGCATACCACAACAGGGATATCCAGTGCTCTTCCAACGATTTCCGCATGACAGTTTTCTGCGTGATCCATAGGACCAACTACAATGGCAGCGGCTTTCTGCAGATAAGGCATGAAGTCATTGTCTGTAGATGTTGTTACCAGAATATCGCCTTTCTTGAATTCGCGTTCCATTTCATCCCGTACTTTGATGACTCTTGCTGTACCGCTGACTTTCTGTGTGCCAACGCCGATGCCTTTGCACAGTACATCACCAACAATATCAACGCGCAGGGTATTTGTGGAACCGCTTACGCCTACAGGCATGCCCAGTGCCATAACGATGGTATCACCGTTTTTCACCAGACCGCTCTTCTGAGCCACTTTCATGGCGGAGTCAAATACCTGACCTTTGGGGATGGGTGCTTTGTGCAGTACAGGACGGCAGCCCCATACCAGATTCATCTGACGCCATACCTGATCGCACATCGTACCTGCTGCAATAGGGCATACAGGTCTGTGTTTGGAGATCATTCTTGCAGTAAAACCAGATTTTGTGATGGTGGAAATGCAGGTTGTTTTCAATTCTGCTGCTGTGGTGCATGCTGCAAAGCTGATAGCATTTGTGATATTGGTCAGACCTGTTTCCAGGCTTCTGGTCAGATTTTTCGCATAATTGATGCTGCTTTCTGTTTTTTCCGCGATTCTTGCCATGGTTGCCACTGCTTCACAGGGGTATTTGCCCATAGCTGTTTCACCAGAAAGCATGATGGCATCAGAGCCGTCAAAGATGGCGTTTGCAACGTCATTTGCTTCCGCACGGGTAGGTCTAGGGCTTTTTACCATGCTTTCCAGCATCTGTGTTGCTGTGATGACAGGTTTGCCGCGTCTATTTGCCAGTGCAATCAGAGCTTTCTGTACCAGAGGCACTTCTTCAGGAGGGATTTCTACACCCAAATCCCCTCTGGCTACCATGATACCGTCGGAAACTTCCAGAATTTCTTCGATGTTATCTACACCTTCCTGATTTTCGATCTTGGAGATGATCTGGATGTTTTCGCCGCCGTTTTCTTCCAGCACTTTCCGAATCTTCACAACGTCAGAAGCGGAACGGATGAAAGATGCAGCTACATAATCAAAATCATTTTCGATACCGAATTTCAGGTCGGAAATATCTTTTTCTGTCAAAGAAGGCAGATTTACCTGCACGCCGGGCAGGTTTACGCCTTTACGGGAGCTTACGTCGCCGCCAGTCACAACTTCACAGTGCACTTCGGGACCAACGATGCTTTCTACCCGCAGTTCAATGAGACCATCATCAATAAGCACACGAGAGCCTTTCTGCAGGTCTTTCGGCAAGTCTGCATAAGTTACGGAAACGCGTTCCTGTGTGCCGGGTACATCTTCTGTTGTCAGGGTGAATTTATCCCCCTGTTCCAGACGGATTTTATTGTTTTCAAAGGTTTTGATACGAATTTCGGGACCCTTTGTATCCAAAATCAGTGGAATGGGTGCATTCAATTCTTCTCTAGCCTGTTTCAGTTTTTTGATAATTTCTCCATGAGTTTCATATGTCCCGTGGGAAAAGTTTACTCTTGCTGCATCCAGACCGTTGCGGATCAGCTCTTTCATGATCTCTACATCATCTGTTGCAGGACCCAGGGTACAAACGATTTTCGTTCTGCGCATGGAATACCTCCTCTTATTTTCATACCAATTAGATTGCCAGGATCTTGATTACTTCGTAAACTTCGCGATCCAGTGTTTTTTCCATCTTCAATGCTTTTTCCAGATCCAGAATTTCATATCTGCCTCTGTTGTAAGCTACCACTTTATTCTGCTCCCCAGCCAGAATTGCTTTTACAGCATGGTAACCCATCATGGAAGCATGCATACGGTCTACAGCTGTAGGGCTGCCGCCGCGCTGCAGATGGCCCAGGATTGTTGCTCTGGTCTGAATGCCGGTGATTTCCTGGATTTCTTTTGCCAGTTTCTGTGTGCCGCCAACGCCTTCAGCTACAACGATCAGGTTATGACGTTTGCCAATGCTTCTGTTTTCCAGAATCTGCTGGATGACTTTCGCGCTGTCCACTTCACCCTTTTCTTCGGGGAACATAACGTCTTCAGCACCGCCGACCATACCGCACCAGATAGCGATATAACCAGCATCTCTGCCCATAACTTCCACAACGGAGCAACGTTCGTGAGAGCTGGAAGTGTCACGCAGTTTATTCAGGGCGTCCATACCAGTGTTGACAGCAGTGTCAAAACCGATGGTGTATTCTGTGTTGTTCATATCCAGGTCGATGGTAGCAGGGATACCGATGCAGTTTACACCGCGTTTTGCCAGTTCTGCCATACCACGGTAAGAACCGTCGCCGCCGATAACAACCAGCGCATCCAGACCCAGAATTTTGTAGATGGCAGCTGCCTTGTTCTGACCTTCTTCTGTCATCATTTCAGGGCAGCGTGCTGTATGCAGGATGGTACCGCCCAGGTTCATGACATTGGAAACGTCTTTGCTGTACATTTCCTTGATTTCGCCATTGATCAGACCATTGTAGCCTTTGCGGATACCAATGACGGACACATTATGATACAGTGCTGTACGAACAACAGCACGGATGGCAGCGTTCATGCCGGGAGCATCGCCGCCACTGGTCAGTACACCGATTTTCTTAATTGTTTTCTGTTCCATGTTCATTCCTCCCAATAAGTGTTACGCCTTCTTCTTCGTCTCCACTGCGAATGATGCCGTAGTGGGTATAAATTTCAGCCTTCCCGCGGATTTTGATCCCGGAAGTGTGTTCGGTAAACTGCACGATCAGCACTTCATTACGGTCCAGTTTTTCTGTGTGATGAATCTTTGTCACTTCTCCCCTGGTGACGCCGATAATGTTCACACCCTTTTCCAGTGCTTTCACGCAGACATACGGTGCTTCAGCATAGAATTTGTCATCTTCTTTCATCATTTGCCTCCTATCCGTTCTTTACCGCCACGTTTTTCTCACCCAGCAGTTTTCGCAGTTCCTCCAGCAGTCCTTCTTCTAAGGTTACCCAGAATTTCCGGTCTGCTTTCATCTTTCGTTTTGTTTTTTCTTCATATATATACACAGGCGTGTCGCCTTTGTATTTCTCCAAAATGGCTGTGATCCACACAAGGGGCATTTCGTTGCCTGCCGCCTGTTTCAGCCAAAGGGACGCAGGTTTGTTTTCACCCGTTTCTTCCATAAGGGGTGTCACGGAAGCGGCAATGACTTTCGCCTCGCCGTCAGCGGAAACATTTGCCCGGCCTTTCACCAGAACCACTGCCTCTTCATCCAGAAACGCACTGCACTGTTCCATGACTTTGGGGAAAACAATGATTTCCATGGTACCTTGCAGGTCTTCCAATGACAGGAAGCACATTTTTTCATTGTTTCTGGTATATTTTACGGATTTTGCCGCAATCATACCGCCAACGGCAACTTTTGTGCCCTCAGCAATCTGCATGCGATCTTCGCCTTCTTCCACAGGAAGAAAATCAATGCTGGTATGGCTTACTTTCCGGCGCAGTGTTTTTTCATACTCCGCCAGAGGATGACCGCTGACATAAATCCCCAGCACTTCTTTTTCCATGGCAAGGCGGTCACGCTGGACATATTCGGAAATGGCAGGCAGTTCGTCTTTCTGGGCAACAGATTCATTTTCGCTGCCCAAATCAAACAGGTTCATCTGTCCGGCAATGTTGTTTTTCTTCGCCTGACCGATGCCATCCAGAATGTTTTTATAAACCGCCATGTACTGGCTTCTGGCACCGCCGAAAGAGTCCACAGCGCCGGACTTAATCAGGCTTTCAATGCCTCTCTTATTCCATTCGCCGTCGCTCATGCGGTTACAGAAATCTGTCATGGAGTGGAAAGGTCCATTCTTCTCCCGTTCCGCCACCAACGCCTCTACGGCATTTCTGCCGATATTCTTGATGGCAGCCAGACCAAAGCGGATTTTCCCATTGGATACAGAAAAATGTCCGAAACCTTCGTTGATATCTGGCGGCAGAAGCTGGATGCCCATTTTTTTGCATTCTTCGATGTAGCCGGAAACCTTGGAAGCGTTATCCATGACACTGGTCATGAGCGCCGCCATAAATTCCACGGGATAATGGGCTTTCAGCCATGCCGTCTGATAGCCTACCACAGCGTAGCACGCCGCATGACTCTTATTGAAGGCATACTTTGCAAAGTCCGTCATTTCATCGAATATTTTTTCTGCCACTTCGGCGGGAATCCCGTTTTTCACACAGCCCGGCACTTCATCGCCGATGCCGTAAACGAAATTTTTCCGTTCCTCTGCCATCACAGAGGCTTTTTTCTTACTCATGGCACGGCGCACCAAGTCGCTTCGTCCCAAACTGTATCCTGCCAAGTCACGCACAATCTGCATAACCTGTTCCTGATAGACGATACAGCCGTAAGTATTTTTCAAAATCGGCTCCAAAGCCGGATGGGTATACTGAATATTGTCTTTGTCGTTTTTCCCTTTGATATACTTGGGAATAAAATCCATGGGACCCGGACGATAGAGGGAAATCCCCGCAATCAAATCTTCCAGACAGGTTGGCTCCAGTTCCCGCATGAACTGCTTCATGCCACCACTTTCCAGCTGGAACACGCCTTCCGTTTTCCCTTGGCTAATGAGCTGATACACCGCCGGGTCATTATCCGGCAGATGTTCCATATCCAGTTTCACGCCGTGGATACGTTCCACTTCCTGCACAGCGTTCTGGATAACCGTCAGGGTACGCAGCCCCAGAAAGTCCATTTTCAAAAGCCCCAGTTCTTCCAACAATGTCATGGTGTACTGGGTATTGACCTGCCCGTCATTGGCACTGAGGGGCACATATTCCATAACCGGTTCCCGACAAATGACAACCCCTGCCGCATGGGTGGAAGAATGTCTTGGCAGACCTTCCAGACGCATGGACATATCAATCAAATGGTGGGTATCTTCTTCGTTTTCATAAGCCTTTTTCAGGTCGGGGTTCATTTGCAGGGCTTTTTTGATGGTGATGCCCAGTTCCGTAGGAATCATCTTGGAAATCCTGTCCACATCGGCGTAAGGCATTGCCAATGCACGACCCACGTCTTTGATGGCAGCCCTTGCCGCCAGGGTACCGAATGTGACAATCTGTGCCACATGATCCTCGCCATACTTGGAAATGACATAATCAATAACTTCCTGTCTGCGTTCATAACAGAAGTCTACGTCAATATCAGGCATGCTGACACGTTCTGGATTCAGGAAACGTTCAAAAATCAGGTCATATCGCAGGGGGTCAATGGTGGTAATCTGCAAACAGTAAGAAACCATACTGCCGGCAGCGGAACCACGTCCCGGACCTACGATGATACCATGGTCTTTGGCATATTTGATAAAGTCCCAAACAATGAGGAAATAATCCACATAACCCATGGTTTCAATGGTATGCAATTCGTATTCCAGTCGTTCCTTCCACTCTGGCTTCGGGTCTGGATACCGCATGGCAAAACCATCATAGCACAACTCCCGGAGGTACTCCGGTGCTGTTTTGCCGTCAGGCACATCGAATCGGGGCAGTTTCAAATCATGGAACACAAATTCCACATTGCACCGCTTCGCGATTTTCACGGTATTTTCCAATGCCTCCGGCACATGACCGAAAAGGTCATACATTTCTTCGGGGCTTTTCACATAAAACTGTCCGCCCTCATACCGCATACGGTCTTCATCCTCCACAGTTTTCCCAGTCTGGATACACAGGAGGATATCGTGAGGCACTGCGTCCTCTTTATAAATATAATGGCTGTCATTGGTGGCAATGAGGGGAATCCCCGTTTCCTTGGACATACGAATCAGTGCTTCGTTGACACGTTTCTGTTCTGCCATGCCGTGATTCTGCAATTCCAGGAAAAAATTGCCTTTGCCGAAAATTTCTTCATATTCCAAAGCGGCTTCCTTGGCGTGGTCATAGGATAATGTCAGCACATCCCTTGCCACTTCCCCTGCCAGACAGGCGGAAGACGCAATAATTCCCTCGTGGTACTGCCGCAGCAGTTCTTTATCTACACGAGGTTTATAATAAAATCCGTCGATAAAACCATAAGAAACCAGCTTAATGAGGTTATGATAACCTGTTTCATTTTCTGCCAGAAGCACCAGATGGTAATAACCGCCGCCCTTGCCTTCTTTTGTCAGGCGGGAACCAGCTGCCACATAAACCTCACAGCCGATGATGGGCTTGATGCCCACTTCTTTCGCCGCCTTATAAAACTCAATGGCACCATACATGGCACCATGGTCTGTGATGGCGATGCTGTCCATGCCCAGTTCTTTGACACGCTCTACCAGTTCTTTGATTTTCGCGGAACCGTCCAGAAGGCTGTATTCCGTATGGACATGAAGATGTGTAAACGGTCTTTGTTCAGTTGTCTGTACTTCCTGTTCCATATAAAATAGCCCCCTTCCGTATTTATCATCTAGGTATTATACCATACTCGCAGGAAAATCAACACAAAAAAAGGTGTAACCCATGAAATTTTTCCATGTTTTACACCTTTTCTATCAATTTGTTACATTTTTTTATTCATAACGCAGAGCGATCACAGGGTCTGCTTTGGCTGCCTTTCGTGCAGGATACAGCCCGAAGCCCAAACCAACCATGGCGGAGAATGCCACTGCAATGACAATCACCTGTGGTTTCACCACCGTTGTAATGCCAAAAAGCATACCGCCAATGGCAACCACCGATATGCCAAGGATGGTACCAATGAGCCCACCTGCGGCAGAAATCATGGCAGCCTCGATCAAAAACTGAGTAAGGATATCTCTTGTTCTTGCACCAAGGGCTTTTCGGATACCGATTTCACGGGTACGCTCTGTAACGGATACCAGCATGATATTCATGATACCGATACCGCCAACTACCAAGGAAATGGCAGCAATGGCACCCACCACTGCGGACAGGGAACCCAGCATGCTGTCAATCATGCCCATTTCTTCAGAAGCGGAACTCATGACGATATATTCCGGCTGCAAATTCTTCATGCGCGCCATATAAGCTGTCACCCGGGATTTTAAAGCGTCCAGCTGGTTTGCATCCGATGCCACGAAATAAAGAGACCAGTTGTAGGAATCTTCTGTCACCATAAGGCTTTCGGGAATATAGGCAAATTCCATGCTGCCCCCCTGCAAAGCCTTCATCAATGCGGAATCCTGATTTTCATATACGCCTACCACCAGAAATTCTTCCTGATCTTCATTGAGCTTCACTTTGACGGTTTTCCCAACAGCATTGGCATCTCCGAAAAATCCTTCTGCTGTTTCTTTCTGCAAAACGATGTGATGGCGCTTTTCCTGAAAATCTTTATCGCTGAGCATTCTGCCGTAAATAATCTTCAGATTTTTCATAGCTGTAGGATTTTCCGCCAGACCGCTTACATACAGCGTTTTTGTTCTTCTGCCAACAGTCATGTCCTTTCGCAGACTCTGATTGAAGCCCACATAAGCCAGATCATCGCCCATGGCTTCTTTGAGTTTTTCCGCGTCTGTGGTGGTAAAATATGTATTATCTCCATAGGTGTCATCTGGAGGATTGATATACATATACGCCAGCCCCAGACCTACATTCTTGTATTCATTTGCCACAACGCTCCGCATGGTATCCCCCAGGGAAACGATGGCAATGACGGAGCTGATACCGATGATCATGCCCAGCATAGTCAGGAAAGAGCGCATTTTATTGGCACGAATAGAGGAAAGCGCCAAACGGATATTTTCAAAAATCAACATGAGCCCTTCACCACCTTTTTGTCACTGATGATCTGCCCATCCTGGAACCGGATGATACGGTCTGTATAAGCAGCGATTTCTTCTTCATGGGTAACGACCACCACAGTCGCCCCTTCTTTATTCAAATTGGTGAAAAACTCCATGATTTCGTAAGACGCCTTTGTGTCCAGATTTCCCGTAGGTTCGTCTGCCAGAATGATGGCAGGGTCATTTGCCAATGCCCTTGCAATGGCAACACGCTGTTTCTGCCCACCAGAAAGTTCATTGGGCATGTGATGGATACGCTGTCCCAGACCTACTTTTTCCAAAAGAGCAGCGGCTTTGGCTTTTCTTGCGTCTGCTTTCATGCCTGCATAAATCATGGGGATTTCTACATTTTTTAATGCAGATGTTCTGGGAATGAGCTGGAATGCCTGAAAAACGAAGCCGATTTTCTGGTTGCGGATGGCAGAAAGCTGGTTTTCACTCTGCTGGGCAATGCTGATGCCGTCCAGTTCATAAGTGCCGGAAAACTGTCTGTCCATACATCCCAGAATATTCATCAATGTAGATTTACCGGAACCGGACTGCCCCATGATGGCAACATATTCTCCCTCATGGATGGTCAGGTTGATCCCCCGCAGGGCATGGACCTGAATGGCACCGGTATCATATGTTTTATTCAAATTTTCAATTTTGATGATTTCTTTCATATGGCATCACCCCTACTGTACCGTTACTGCCATACCTTCTGTCATGGCTGCACCGGGATTGAGAATGATCGTCTGTCCTTCTTTGATTTCGTCAGATTTGATTTCTGCCTGCAAATCTGTTTCCAGACCCAGTGTAACAGGCACAATATGTACGGTTCCCGCATCTGTTACGGTATAAACGGCTGTGGTGCCGTCTTCCAGTTCTGCCAAAGCTTCCAGCGGAACCACCAGGGCATCTTTTGCAGAAGCAATCTTGATGGTTGCGTTGGCATTGATGCCGGCAATGAGTTTTTCATTTTCTTCTTTTACTTTGATATAAACGGGAATGACTCTTTCGGAAGATGTGGAGCTTTTCGCTTCCCCTGTGGGAGAAATCCGTTCTACCACACCCTGTACGGTTTCTTTGCCCAGTACATCAGCGGAAATTTCCACTTCCTGCCCTATCTGCACCCGGTCAATGTCATTTTCGCTCACAAGGACTTTCATCTGCAAAGTTTCCAGATTTTCAATGACAAACATAGGCTTGTTATCCTCGGATTCATCGGCAAAACGGCCAACTGTTGTATTCACTCTGGTAACGGTGCCGCTGATGGCACTGCGAATCTGGCAGTCGCTGAGGGTAGCGGACTGGATGCTGGCTTTCTGCTGAGCATTTGCCTTTGTCTGTTTTTCAGAGGAAGTAAGAACAGCCTTTCCATTTTCATTGGGAATGTCGTCCAAGGCTCTCTGTGCTTTATCCAGCGCATCTTTTGCCGCATCCACTTCTGCCTGACTGGCTGCACCAATGGCAAAGAGGTCCTGTTTGTCTTTATAATCTTTTGCCGCATTTTCTTTTTCCATCAAAGCGTTGTCAATCTGGCGCTGACGTTCTGCCAGTGTTTCCTGCTGCTGATATTCCAGAAGCTGGATGTCACCTTTTGTCTGGGCAATCTGATCCTGAATATCACCGCTGTCCAGCACTGCCAAAAGCTGACCTTTTGTAACTTTATCGCCTTCTTTTACCAGTACCTGTTTGACTTCATAATGGAGTTTGGAAGCCACTTCCGCGCTTTCTGTGCCTTCCAGTGTTGCCTTCTGCTTCAGAACTTCTTCCAGATCCTGACGCACTACTGTTCCAGTTGTCACAGGTGTTCCTGTAGGTTCTGTCTGTCTGCTGCCCAAAGCCACTTTCAACCCGCCGGCAATCAAAACAACGGCTACAGCTGCTATGATCATCTTCTTTTTCTTTGTCATGGTGCTTTCCTCCTCTTATCATACGTTCACATATTCTGCTGCTCATTATAAACAGTAAATTGGAAGATGCACGGCAGACTTTTTTAATTTTTCTTTAATATTTATGTCAACAAAAAAAGACAGAGAAATGCGTAAAGAAAATCTTCATAAGAAAACAAAGAAAGCTGAAATCCTTATCATGAACTGCACCCCATTTGTTAGACAGTATGATATACTGAATAACAAGTGGGGTGATTTTTATGCCAAAAGGAGTACCAAATAAACGATATACACCAGAATTCAAGCAACTGGTGGTAGAAACGATGC